>CAZNQF010000194.1:0-3660 GCA_964575125.1 uncultured bacterium | reverse complement strand
CTGAATTGGTAAGGTTTGCTTTGAACGAATTAAAAGGAATGAAAAATATTTATTTGCATGCACAGGAGCAGGTTGTTCCATTTTATAAAAAATTTCTTTTTATTAAAAAAGGTAATAAATTTATCGAAGCAGGAATTAATCATTGGAAAATGGTGTTCAAATAATTGTATTACATCTTTTTTTACCAACTTCAATCTTGTAACTTTCCTTTTAAATCGATGGTTTAAAACTCCCTTAAATTTATGAAATCTCATAGTTACGGACGGCTAGCAAAACTTGTTCTCACTTATTGGCCATTTCTTCTTTGTTCCTCTATTGCAGCAATTTTTTTTGTTTTTATGAATAGTTTATCCATTTGGTTAACTGCCTCATTAATAAACAATATTCTAACAGATTTTGATTCTATTATATCTGAACAAAAAAAATGGGAAGGGTCAATTTCTCTTAACTTAAATGATTCTATAAAATATTTCAGTAATAAGCTAATCCTGAAAGATACTCAAGTTGGTTCGTTAAAGCAATTATGTATGTTTATTTTTGGAGCTTTTTTATTTAAAAATTTGTTTATGTATATAAAAAATATTTTGGTCTCATATGTTCAATTTTCTCTAAGTGTTCGGATAAGAAATAATTTATATCAACATATTCAAACTCTATCAATGAGTTTTTTTAATAAAAAGAAATCTGGAGAACTTACATCTATAGTAATGAATGATGTTGCGGTTATGCAAGGTGCATTTACCAATACATTTCAAAAACTAATGGTGGAACCGGTTAACATTTTGGTTTTCTGTTTTCTGTTGTTTGTTATTGATTGGAAACTAGCGAGCATCGCAATTCTTACGCTACCATTTGCGACATTTCTATATATATATGTAGGCAAAAGTATCCGAAGGAAATCAAGACGTATCCAAGAGAAAATTGCACAAATAATGCATCATTTATCTGAAACACTTTTTTCCTTCAGGGTTATAAAATCATTTTCTACACAAATACAGGTAATCGGTCGTTTTAAAAGTGAGAGCTCTCGTTACTTTCGACTTCTCATGCGAAGAGCAAAACTAGATAATTTATCAACTCCCATTAATGAGATGATTGGAATCTCTATTGGTGTGTTACTTTTATGGTATGGAGGATTGCAGGTTATCCAAGCGGATGGAATTACCTCTGAGGATTTTTTGCGTTTTATATTGTTATTATTCTCAATGCTTGCGCCTATTAAAAATTTAGGAGCAGTTAATATTGCCATACAGAATAGTCTTGCTGCAGCGGAAAGAGTGTTCAAAATTATGGATTTAGAATCTGAGATTCATGATAAACCAAATGCAAAAGACATAATAGATTTTTCTAATCAAATTAAATTTGAAAAGGTTTCATTTAAATATGATAATGAAACGCAGACGGTATTAAATAAAATTTCATTTACAATCCAAAAGGGTAACATTACAGCTTTGGTTGGATCAAGTGGAGCGGGGAAATCAACGTTGGCAGATCTTATCCCTAGGTTTTATGATACGACATCAGGGACAATTACAATTGATGGTGTGGATATCAGGGATTATAAAATATCTCATTTAAGACGGATGATGGGGATTGTAAGTCAAGAGGTAATTTTGTTTAATGATACAATTAGAAATAATGTGTCCTATGCGAATCCTTCATTAAGTGTGAAAGAAATTGAATCTGCACTAAGAGCTGCAAATGCCTTAGGTTTTATCAATGAGCTACCGAACGGATTGGATACAGTGATTGGAGAAAGAGGGGTAAAATTATCCGGAGGACAAAAACAAAGATTATCAATTGCAAGAGCTATAATAAAAAATCCTCCAATATTAATTTTGGATGAGGCAACCTCATCTTTGGATACTGAATCAGAAACCTTAGTTCAACAAGCAATTGAACAATTGATGAAAGACAGAACTGTATTAGTTATTGCTCATCGTCTTTCAACAGTAAAAAATGCTGATGAAATTATTTTATTGAAAAATGGAAAAATTATTGAAAAGGGAAGCCATTCGATGCTAATAGAGCAAAAAGGGAAATATGCGGAATTATATGATGTACAGTTTCAAATTAAGTAAGAGAACAATTTGAAATTTTTAAATTGGGCACGACTAAAAAAGAAAGAATATGATATTACATTTATTTGCCGGAGAAACAGGGATCATTTTGCACAACCTATTCTAAAGGAATTAGAAAAAACTTACTCTATTCAATATCTACTTCCTGAACACAAGCATGATTATCATCATTGGCAAGTTAAAGGAAGGATAATTTGGGTTGAGTGGGCACATAAATTTGCAAAGGAAGTTTCAAAAAAAAGATGGAAAAACAAAAAAGTATTTGTGCGTCTGCATAGATATGAAATAGAGACACCCTACATGAAGGGAATTAATTGGTTCAATGTTAATCAATTAATTTTTGTTAACCCAGAGCTAGAAAAGTATTTTAAAAAAAATATTAATGGGAGTGTAGAGACTAAAACAATTCCCAATGCTATTGACATATCAAAGTTTAATTACAATATACCTACAAATAAAAATTCATTATTAGCCTTCAGTTTGCATTTCAATCCCATAAAATCCTATGATCAATTGATAAATGTATTTAGTAAAATAATTGATATAAATCCGGAAATTTTATTAACTATTGCAGCACAACATTCAGAAATTTCTAAAAACAAAAATCATTATAAAAAATGTAAATATTTAATTGCAAAAAATAATCTCCAAAAACATATTCATTTATATACAATTAAGAATGATAATGAAGTCATTGGTTTATTCAAAAATCATAATGCAATTGTGAGTTACAGTAAATTGGAAAGTTTTCATTATGCATTCGCCGAAGGATTATTGTCAGGATTAGATGGATTCTGCAATGGTTGGAGAAAACTAAATCCTCGTTTTTTTTGGAATGATTGGTGTGCAGATAATGAGAAAAAATTCATACATGCAGTTTTAGAATGGAGTAATAGCTCTTTATCTAAAAAAATAAAAAAATCAATAAAAAATAGAGAATATATCATAAATAATTATTCATCAATTGTTATATCAAATGTCTTTAAAAATATATTTAATAAATCATGAGGAGTAGTGCAAAAAATAAAATAATATTAATTTTAAATTTTCTAATTATTAAACCAGTATGTCAATTAATTAAGATATGGTTTACACCATCAGAAAACTTTATAAAAAAGATGAAATTTGTTGGAAAATTTAAAGTTGTAACAAATGATAATAATATTTTCTATCTATATAATAACGCTTTTTTTATTGAAAATAGTATTTTTTGGTTAGGGTTGGAAAATTTTAGATGGGAATCTATGACACGACAAATTTGGATTCATCTATCAAAATCCAGTAAAATTATTTTCGATATTGGAGCAAACACTGGAATTTATTCAATTTTGTCAAAAGTTTATAACCCTAATTCAATAGTATCAGCTTTTGAACCACAACCTAATATTTATAAAATATTAAAAAAAAATAATCATATAAATAATTATAATATTTCTTGTGAAAATATTGCTATTTCTAACAAGACTGGGAAATTCAACTTTTTTAATTATGGCAGAAAAACATTCTCAGATCGAAATACTACAGCTGGCAGCTTAAATAAAAATTGGAGAGAGAATAACCAGCATTCAATTATGGTTCC
>CAZNQF010000193.1:1667-3663 GCA_964575125.1 uncultured bacterium | reverse complement strand
GTGCATCACAAGCTATACATTGGCTGCCCGTTCCAACAGATAGGAACAAACTAGCTACACCAGTAATTGATAGTGCTATCAGAGCCACGGTGGAGGGCGTGGTTGGTATTTTGATTTTTATATTGGTCCAATTTAAAATCGTTCCCACTGACAAATTAAATTTATTAAGTATAATTGCATTGATTGGTATAATTGCATGGATTTGGAATAGCTTTCGATTAAAAACAGGATATGTAAAAACATTGATGAATGCAATCGAAAAACGCCAATTGAATTTGGAGGATATTGAATTTGATGTAACAGATAATCATATTGTTCAAACCATTGATAAAACACTAAAAGATGAGGATGAATTCAAACAATTATTTGGTATTGATTTGCTTAAAACAATGCCCCTTGACCCTTGGAAAAATACATTGATTGATTTATTTAAAAATGGAACAACTAATGTCAAGAAAACTGTACTCGAGTTGGCTAAAGATAAACCTCAAATTTTGGACGATGAAGTAATAATCGAAGCAGCAAAATTTAGTAATGAGATAAAATCGGAGGCTATTGCGGTTGCAGGTGATAGAAATTTATCCATTTTGTCTGATGAATTATTTAAAAACATATCTCAATCTGATCTAAGGATAAAATCAGCAAGCAGTTGTTCACTTTTAAAAATGGATAGTCACAAGGATGAAGCGACGGCTGTACTTAAGTCTCTTATAAGCAGTAAAGATAGTCTAGAAGTTGCAACTGCTTTACAGTTTTTAAATAAGCCAATGGGAATACTTGAGGATGAAGTTTTAATTAAATTTCTCCGGCATGATTCAAATAACATAAGAGAAGAATCTTTAAAAATTGCTGAAACTAGAAGAAACCCTGAACTAATTAAATATATTATTGGAAATTTGGAGTTTCCAAAAACAGCAATGCAGGCTAGGCAATCTTTATCTACCTATGATGAAAAATTAGTATTAGATAATTTGGAAAAAACTTTGTTCGGTTCGAACACTAGGTTTCCATTGAGAATGGGGATTATTCGCTGTTTAAAACATTATGGGGCAGTACACTCTGCTGAAATATTGCACAAAGGTCTAAGTGATTCTTATTTAAATACGGTTTCTGAAGTAACAAATTCTTTATTGGCAGTTGCTAGAAAAGAACCTCCAACTGATGAGTTTATTAATAAAATTGAAATTGATTTAAATCAAATAGCAAAAAGAGTCTATCAATTGCAATTGTTTTTAGACTGTCTTCCTGATGATGAAAATTGTTTTTTACTTAGAGATCATATACAAAGTGATATAAAAAAGATTATCCCTATTATGTTAAAATTGGGGGTTCTTCATGACCCAAAAACTCCTATTGAAACATACATTCAATATGTATCAAGTGACGACCCCGAGCTCATGCCCTATGTTTTAGAATTAGTAGACACTACCTTTTCGTCGGGAAATAGAAAATCCACTCTCCCTTTAATTGATAAAGATATGGATCCTGTCCAAACAGGTAAGGATATGTTTAGTGATATAATTTATGAATTTGATGAATTAATCTTATCGTGGATTCATAGCTCACATAAGTGGAAAGAGGCAATAGCTTTAAATTTTATTATTAAAAGTAAAAGGCAAGATTTGTTAGAAAAAATAAATTGGGACAAAGTTCAAGACACAATTTTCATCGATCAAATGTTTAATAGGATTGAAGATGAAAGCGGTGAAATAAAACAAATAATTCCACTGGAAAAATATAACATAAAAAAGGAGTCAGACATGTATTCAATCCTTGAGAAAACAATAATTTTAAAATCAGTTGAGATTTTTAAAAATATTCCAGGTGATATTCTTACGCGTATTGCTCAAATCGCTGAAGAAATTCATCATTCTCAGGAATCTTTAATGTTTTCTGAGGGTGACTATGGAGATTCAATGTATATTGTTGTGGATGGTAATGTTAGAATCCATAAGGGTGATATACATATAGTTACATTAGGTAAGAGTACTGTTTT
>CAZNQF010000193.1:0-1657 GCA_964575125.1 uncultured bacterium | reverse complement strand
TTAAGGTAGCTCAGGATGGTTTTTATGAGTTAATGTCAGGTAATTCGGAGATTATGCAACAAATAATTAAAATGCTATCCGGAAGACTAAGAGATTCAAACCTAAAATTGCAGGAAGCTCAGGCTAAATAGTTATTTTAGAAGTATCATTTTTTTGGTATCTATAACGTTACCATCAAAATTTAAATTATATATATATACTCCGGTTTCAACATTTGTACCGCTATAGTTCTTTCCATTCCACGGTACTGAATGAATACCCTGTTCTCTGATTCCTTCATTTAGCTCAATAATATTTTGGCCAAGGAGATTTAATATTGAGATTGAGACATAACCTTTTTCAGTGATAACATAATTTAGTTTTGTAAAAGGATTAAATGGATTTGGAAAATTATTAATTAAATAAGGTTTGTTAGGTAGTATAAGGTTGGAAGATATTGATAGGTTTTCAGTTGAAGCAGTTGAATTGGGTACTATGCGAATTGCATAATACAAATCATCAAACTCATATGTAAATGCTGATACAAAAAATATTATTTCATCTGTGTCTTCCACATTAATGACCTGCTCATCTTCATTCATGTGTGTTGTAGAAATCGTGGTATTATGAATAATATTTAGATATAAAGTTCCCTCCTCAGGATAATAAGATAATAGCTCTACTGAAATGTTTTCCAAAGATTCATCACTCACATTTACTTTAAAATAATTTGCGCCAAATGCACCTACCAGATTATTTGGGAGCAGCATAGGTTCTGAGCCAAGTGAATCAATTTCATGTTTAAAAGTTGGTTCTGTAATTGGCCAATTTTCATTTGATACTTCTTCATAATGATAAATTGGATCGTAGATAGAATCATTTGTGACCAGTGCATTGGCAATTAAAAAATCATTTGTGAGTTTTTCGAACTGATTATCGTCAAAAAGTGATGATGAAAAATTTGGATTATATTGGTCCATAGTTTCTTTGACAGTAATGATACTATAATCAGTATCCTCATAGCTATCATGATTTACGCTATTTTCCCAATAGGATTTCATAAAGCTATTATCAAAATGATTATCTACTAGATATTGAACATAGATATAAGAACCATACATTCGAAGTGTTTCATAGTTAGGTCCGAGCTCGGGTTCTGCAAAAAATAGAGGAATATATTGATAGCAATCATTAATATCATCATAGTTTACCTCTTCCATCCAAACAGCGCTTGCTTCTTTGATCCACGCGCCATCCCAGGCATCATACCCATATTGAACCGCGTGATAAAATTCATGAGCAGATGTTGCTTGAATAATGTTAGACTCTATACCTGGAAAATCCGCATAATTATTTCTCATTCCCATCCATGAAACGAGAGCATTTATCTCATCAATTTCTGTCGAGTTTTCATTGTCACCTCGAGTTAATTCAGAAAAGTTTTGAGCGTATTCTTCGGCCTGAACAAAACCATAATATCCAGGTTCTAATGAATAAATATATACATCATAGCGCCAATCACCTCCATCGTTTTGGTTTGTGTACCAGCCATCACTTGGAGGAACCGAATAATTTTCCTGCTCAAAGTCTATGACTGCTATATCATCAAAAGTTTGTTTCATCAGCTCAACATAGTCTGGAATTCCATTTTGATCGTCATCTTCAGGTAAAACTGCGT
>CAZNQF010000192.1:2757-3683 GCA_964575125.1 uncultured bacterium | reverse complement strand
GATTAATGAAGCAATTTATTGTTTGATGGAAGGTGTTGCTGAGAAGGAAGCGATTGATAAGGCGATGGTGTTAGGAATGTCACACCCTATGGGACCACTAAAATTGGCTGATTTGATTGGATTGGATGTATGCCTTTCTATTTTAGATATTTAACAAAGGGATTTTGGAGATAATAAATATCGACCCTGTCCATTATTAAAAAGGATGGTTGCTGCAGGTTTGTTAGGAAGGAAATCAGGTAGTGGGTTTTATGAATACAATTGATTTAAATTTTTATTTATCGGATGAACAAGAATTAGTAAGAAAGACAGCAAAAGAATTTGCTGAAACAAATCTTGCTCCGGGCGTCATCGAACGTGACGAAAAATCTATTACTCCAATGAATGAAATTAAAAAGATGGGAAAATTGGGTTTTATGGGTATGATGGTTCCTGAAGATTGGGATGGAGCAGGCATGGATACTTTTACTTATGTGTTAGCCATGGAGGAAATATCACGAATTGATGCATCTGCAGGAGTTATTATGTCAGTAAATAATTCACTGGTTTGCCAAATTTTTTTAGATTGGGGTAGCGAGAAACAAAAATCTAAATATTTACCCAAATTATCTACTGGAGATTGGTTGGGTGCTTTTAGTTTGAGTGAGCCTCAGTCTGGTTCTGATGCAAGCAATATAAGTACGAAGGCTGAATTGCGTGGTGATCATTACATTTTAAATGGGACGAAAAATTGGGTGACCAATGGGATATCTTCGGATGTGGTCATAGTGTTTGCTTTAACAGAAAAAAATATTGGATACAATGGGATTTCTGCTTTTATCGTTGAGAAAGAGACAGAAGGAATGGCCACAGGGAAAAAAGAGGATAAACTTGGTATTAGAGGTTCAGATACATGTGAATTATATTTTGATAATTGTAAGGTTCCT
>CAZNQF010000192.1:0-2747 GCA_964575125.1 uncultured bacterium | reverse complement strand
CGATGAAAACATTAAACGGAGGAAGAATTGGAATTGCTACACAAGCATTAGGAATTGCAAGAGCATCTTTGGAAAAGAGTTTGGAATATTCAAGGGAGAGAAAACAGTTTGGTAAAACTATCAATAGTTTTGGTGCGATAAAAAGTAAATTAGCACAAATGGCCACAAAAATAGAGGCAGGAAGATTGCTCATATGGAAAGCAGCAAAGCTAAAAGATGCTAAACAAAATTATGTAAAAGAAGCTGCAATGGCAAAATTATTTGTTTCACAATTGGCTGTGGATGCATCCAGAGATTGTGTTCAAATTTTTGGTGGATACGGATATATGCAAGAATATGGAGTGGAACGACTTATGCGAGATGCAAAAATAACCCAAATATATGAAGGGACCTCTGAAATTCAGGAGATTGTAATTGCAAGGTGTTTAAATGAATCATAAAGAAAAGGGAATTGAAACCATGAATAATATAGATTGGGATAGCTTAACATTTAGTCTCACTCCAACAAAATCTATGTTTATTTCTCATTGGGAAGAGGGAAGTAATTGGTCAGAGGGAGATATCGTTCCTTTTGGTAATGTCTCTATGTCTCCTGCTGCGGGGGTATTGAATTATGGGCAAGGTGTTTTTGAGGGGATGAAAGCATTTAAGACAGAGAAAGATAGAGTTGTTTTATTTCGCCCCAACAAAAATATAGAGAGAGCTACTTTATCGGCTGAGAGATTGTGTATTCCTGTTGTACCGTCCGAACTATTTATGACCGGTTTATTGAAAACTGTAAAAGATAATGAGGTATATATACACCCATCTGATAAAGGGAGTCTCTATATTCGCCCAATTATATGGGGGACAGGTGAAGTGTTAGGAGTTGCTCCTGCCCCTTCTTATACCTTTTTAATTTATGTATCTCCCGTTGGACCTTACTTTAAATCAGGTGCAAAATGTTTAAATTTAAGGGTTACAAAAAAATATCATAGAGCTGCTCCACTCGGAGTGGGCAATTTTAAAACAATCGGAAATTATGCAGCATCGTTATATCCTCAAAAATTAGCGAAATCGGCAGGATTTGATGAGGTTATTTATCTAAATGCGGGAGATGATTCTATTGAGGAAGTAGGTTCAGCTAATATATTTATTTATAATAAAGGAATTATTTCAACTCCACCATTGTCAGGAAGTATTTTACCTGGAGTTACAAGAGACTCAATTATCCATCTTGCCCAAAATATTTTAAATTTAGAGGTTCAAGAGCGACCGATTCATATGAATGAATTAATGGAAGCAGATGAAATATTTTGTACAGGTACAGCAGTTACCGTTACCGCTATTGGTCAAATTACAACAGATGATGCTGTGGGCATTATCAATGATAACCAGCCTGGGGAGATTACCCAAAGCTTAAACACTGAAATCACTGCCATCCAGAAAGAGACGAAAGAAGATTCCTTTAATTGGTTGGTTGAAGTTTAAGTTATTTACTAATTATTTATGAAAACAGCTGTTATCCCAGAGAAAAAAAATAGTTTTTCCTCTCACCCAAGAAGTCAAGCTAGAGAATGTGTTTTTCAGGGATTGTATGCATTTGAAATATCTAAAGAATCTGGTGCTAAACCTTTTAATAATATTATAAAGAGATTTTCTTTAGATAAAGAGACTAAAGTATTTGCCTGTGCTTTATATAAAAAGACATTGGAAGAAAGCGAGAAACTACGATTACTTATAGAGGAATTTCTTGAGAACTGGGAGTTGAAAAGGATTGCACTTCTTGATAAGTTGATCCTCGAGATAGCTGTATGTGAACTTTTATTTTTTGATGATGTACCTCCAAAAGTTTCTATATCTGAAGCAATTGAGTTAGCAAAAAAATATAGTACTGATGAAAGTACTGGATTTGTAAATGGAATTTTAGATTCTGTGTTTAAACAAAAAATAAAATAATAAAATACTGACGAATGCTACAAAATACATTAAAGAAAATATTTGGTTCGAGATCTGATAGAGAGATAAAACGATTATTACCACTCGTTGAAAAGGTTAATCAATTTTCAGATACACTAATAAATAAAACTGATGAAGATTTAAAAAATAGAACAAACGAAATGAAAGAGGAAATTTCCTCAGCTATAGAAAAGAAACTAGATGAGTTAAATGAAAGAAAAATTGATTCATCAGAAATAAAAAAAACAATATTTAAATCTGAACAGGAGATTTTGGAATCATTGTTAGTCGAAGCATTTGCTATGGTAAAGGAAGTTTGTCGCAGATTATGTGGTTCATCTTGGGATGCTGCGGGACAGAAAATTAAATGGGAAATGGTTCCGTATGATGTACAGATTATTGGTGCTATTGTATTACATAGGGGGTCCGTAGCCGAGATGAAAACCGGTGAAGGAAAAACATTGGTTGCAACTATGCCCATATTTCTAAATGCCTTAACGGGGAGAGGTGTTCACATTGTAACGGTAAATGATTATTTAGCTCGACGAGATGCTGAATGGATGGGAGAGGTATTTAAACGCTTGGGACTTTCTGTAGGATTTATCATTAATTCAATAGATAATAACCAGAGAAGGAATGCTTATTCCTGTGATATTACTTATGGCACCAACAATGAATTTGGTTTTGATTATTTAAGAGACAATATGACTCTGGATGCGGAAGAACAGGTTCAGGGACAGCATGCATTTGCCGTGATTGATGAGGTGGATAGTGTATTAATCGATGAAGCCCGAACACCTTTGATTATT
>CAZNQF010000191.1:0-3697 GCA_964575125.1 uncultured bacterium | reverse complement strand
AATACTACAACAGCTTTTAAATTTGATGGTACAAGTCCAACAACAGGTACGTCAACTTATACAGTTCCAGCTAATCACATAATTACACTAATAAGTGTTGTTGTTTGTGAGGCGGCAAATGCGGCAGAAGTATTTAGTATGTCTGCCAATGACGGAACTAATGGTATTGTATTATTAGAATCTGTAGCACTCCCAGCTTATGGAACATTTGTATTTTCGGATAAAACTGTATTACAGGGAGGAGATAAGATTACATTTAACCTAGCAAGTGCTGGGAATGTGGATGTGTGGTATTCCTACATTGACCAAGACTTTTCATAGGAGATTAGCATGAGTGGAATCGTTGGATCAGCAGGATCAAAGTCAGGGGTTATTGGGTTAGAAATTAACCCCACTCAACCTTGGGTTCATGCACTTGGTGATGGAGGGACAAGCACTTTACCTAGCAGTTATACCAAAGTTGATGCATGGACAGAAGTAAAGGATATAGGGTCAAACTTTGCTAGTGGTGTTTTCACTGCCCCTATTACTGGAGCATATCTTATGACAGCCAGATTCTATGTTTATAGTCTAACTGCAAATGATATGGTATATGGAAAAATTATTTCATCTAATCAAAATTACTTTTGCCGATCATTCCAATCTTCTCAATATGGATCATATCCAGCAGTAGAATTAGTCGTGTGTGAAATTTTGGATATGGATACAAATGATACAGCAGAAATTGGGATGTATAATAATGATGCCGCAAGGGGTACTCAATATGAAAACTCAGAATTTATGTCATTGAATGTAATCTTACTAGCTTAAAAGGAAAATAATTATGGATATTAAAAAAAGAACACTTACAGCAACTGAAGAATCAGTTCTTTTGAACGATCTTTTGGACATACAAGATTGGGTTGATGGAGCAATTAATGGAAAGGTTAATAATTGCAAAAAACGAATGATTGATGAATGGATGCCAAAATTATATGCTGATAAATCAGTCACTCAAATACCTGATGATGACGATGAAAAAATTGTTCTTATTGTGGCAAGAGATGATTATAAAAACAGAGCAGAACGAGCAGTAAAACCACCGGAGTAACTAAATGACACGAGCAAGAACCAATGCAGATCAGGCACATACTGAGTCATTTCAACATGCTCACATAATTCCCGGTGTTCTGTATCCTGCGGTTGCTGACAAGATGCTTGATGGCACTACTTCATTATCTGCAAGTACAACTGGGCCAAATAGTTCAACTGTTGCTTCAAGTAAATATGGAACAGTACAGTCTGACGGAAGGATGTATTTCTACACTTCGATCAAGGGAAGCAAGCCTATAAAAGACCCTAGAATTGGTGCTCATTTTGGTAGTCAAAGGCATACAGTTAGAAGTATTCAGTTGTTAGAACAAGAAACTGCTACACATGGTGAGGAAGGTAGTGTTTTCTCAGTAGATGGTAGAGAATGGTTTAGATTTACAGGTGGGTCTGTTGCCACTTCATCAATGACTAATGGTGCAGAAGGTAATGCACTTACTTTGAGAGGGGCTTCAGAAACTGGACAATTTATAGAAATTGTTGGGTATTTTAATCAAGCTAATGCTTATGTAACTTGGTCAGATGATAGTAATGCAAGAACATTGATTCCTCATATAAATGGAGGAGGGGCTGGAACAGCAACAGTACAAGGAGATACGGCAAATCCTCTTACCGCAGGAAATAGGTATGTAAATGCTTCTTCTTTAATGAATTTAACATTTGCTTCTGCCATTACTACGCCGGGCATAAACACATTAAAATTAACACATAATAATTATGATACTGTTTTTGGAGGCATTGAACTAATAGCCCAAGACACAACATCAACTGCAAATAAATCCAAAATCCAGATTCCCTCACAGAATGTAGTATCCTACGGAAAGAAGTTTACAGTAAGTGGCACACCACACTACAACCCTTTTGCAACTAAAGGTGATGGTTCAGCATCAACAATACCAAACAATACTACAGGAGATAGTGTTGCTACAGGATGGGCTGGGTCTACTTCTGCATATTGGGATTCCTCATTAGATACTGCAACATCACTTGGGCTTACAGCTTGGGAAGAAGGAGGAGCATTTTATAGACCAGTAAACGGAGGTAGAGTTGTCAAATGGGTAGACTCAACTGGAACTATCAAGACTTCAGTAAACATGATGCCACCTTCTGCAAAAGCACTAGGTACTCATAGTGGAGATGCGACACCTACTGGTGCAACTAATTGGTCAACTCAATATTTACCAATATTTTCTTCAGGATCAATAGACCACTCGCAAGCAGAAGTTGCCAAAACCTTTGATGTTAGAGAGTTTGGGAATGGTGCGGCTAATGGAGGAACAGGAGCTACTTATGCAGATGCAAGTATGCTTAATACTGAAGATGATATTGCTTATGTAATGGATGATGGACTTACTTCTCATTCTGGTAAGGGTGTTCGCAGACCTTCATATCATACAATGATGGCTAATGGTACTAATGATTATAATATGTTTACATTTATTGGAACTGGTATAACAAATAAAAATATGGAAAATTCCCCTGACACAAGGCATATAGCTCAGAATTTGCCTTATGGAACTCATATATTAAAATTGAACAGAAATGGGAGTAATGCAACTGAGTACACTATAGATGGTGTTTCTGTTGGTTCAACTGCCAGTGCTTGTGGGGAAACATCAGAAGTAACAATCCACCAACCCAAGAAACCACCAATACCAGAGGAGGCTGTAGTTTTGGCAGATTACTGCTTGTTCGCAGATTTTGTTCCTCAGACTAGTGCTGGTATTGATAATATTAGTAAGGGGACTAGAAGTGTAAGTACGTCAAGAGATTTTTTTATTGATGATACAGGGAGTAATACTGTAGCTCTTAATCTTTCTGCTATTCATCTTCATGGATATAAAATAGGTTCTTCTGCTACAGCAGATAGTGATACAACTATAACATTTAGATTACCAGCATTTGCTACAAATTATGTGTCTAGGGGGTATCAATCTGATACTAGACATAAACTATTTATAGACACAACAGATAAAGATAGTTCTGCTACAAAAGATAACACAGCAGTTGATGGTTCTTATGCATATCTTACAACATCAGAAACATTAGGTGTCCAGAAATGGGGAGATAATGTGGTAAGTGGACAATATGCCGTATTTGAAGGATTTGATATAGTAACCCCAACCCACACAAGCTCACACTACCAAACCTTTGAAACACCCTTCCTACATGAGTTAGTAGGTGGTGACAGGAATATGGAACAGACTAATCTTGTGGTTACACCAGACGGAAAAACGTGGGATGAGGTTACGAGGGATACGAGTTATATAAAAAAGAATATTGTTCTTCATGGTGCAAGAGATGGGGGGGATGTAACAGCAGGAAACCCTTGGTTTTGTGATTTTTTCAGAGGAAATTTTAAACATGAAACCTGTGTTCAAAAAGATATTGCAATAGCTTATGATCGTTTAATTTTTTTAAAAAGTGGACTTTATAAAGTACTTTGGCAACCTTTTTATAATGCGTCTGGTTGGTCATATATAAATTTAAATACAACTGGCACTCAAGGAGTAAGAGTCAGACTTAATACAGGTGATGAAGGAGCTTATAAATCAGCATATTTTAGTGTTAAAAGAGGAGACTATTTATACATAAATGCAGAAAATGG
>CAZNQF010000190.1:2293-3700 GCA_964575125.1 uncultured bacterium | reverse complement strand
AAAATAATCCTCAGATTTTTGATAATTTATTTGTACTGTGGTTATACGATAAAAATGGGCAATCAGCAAATAAAAATAGATTTCGTATCACTCAAAATATTTTCAATAAATTGAAGATAGAACAATTTACTTTATCATTTCATGATAAAATATTTTTCGAAAGATTTTTTCATTTTATCAATTTTGGAGATTGGTTGAGCTATTGGTGCGCAATCCTCCATCAAACAGATCCAACTCCTGTTGAAAAAATTTTATTTCTAAAAGAACAAATAAATTCTATTAAAGAAATTTGAATAATTTTTTTAATGAAAATCATTGTTAACTGTTTTTTACGTAACTAATTTTTATTATGGTACCAGTTAAAGTTTTAAAAATTAAGTTTCATCATACAAGCCGGAGTTATGCTGTTTTATTGGATGAAATATCTGGAAATCGCTCACTTCCTGTTATGGTTGGTGCTTGTGAAGCCCATTCAATAGCATTAGCCTTAGAATGCTCTGAGCCACCAAGACCTATGACACACGATTTAATTAAAGTAATGATTACTGAAACAAAAGGGAAGATAACATCAGTACAGATTACAGACTTAATTGATGGAATATTTTATGCTAGGATAAAGATTGAAGGTCCCCACATGGGATTATTAAATTTAGATTCGAGGCCAAGTGATGCCATTGCAATAGCATTAAGAACTAATGCTCCTATTTTTGTAGAAAATTCTATTATGGATGACGCTTCTAATATTGAGATTATAGATGAAATGCAAACGCACGTTGAAGACGATGAAGAGGAAAAAGGTAATTTAGAAAATAAATTAAAAAAAGCAGTAGAGCTTGAAAAATATGAAGAGGCCGCTATAATTCGGGATCAGCTTAAGGAATTTAAATAATCAATCAGGAACTCAATAATTCCAACGCATTCTCAGCCGCTTTTTGTTCAGCGGTTTTTTTGTTTGAACCGTAACCAGATGGAAATATTTTTTCATTAATTTTTACGTTTACTTCAAAAGTTTTGTGGTGATCAGGTCCTGTCACATTGGAAACTAAAAAAGCGGGAGTCTTTAAGGACCCGGAATGACAAAATTCAATTAATTGTCCTTTGTAGTTTTTTGTTTTCCATGCTTTTATTCTATTTTTCCACAATGTATCAATAATTATTTTTCTGCATGGAGTCAAGCCTCCATCCAAATATATGGCTCCAATTACCGCTTCAAACATATTTGCAGCCTGTCTTAATGCAACTTTTTCATTTGCCAAGTTTACTGTTGAATCAATTGATAAATATGAAATAAGATTTAATTGTTCGGCCATGGCACCTAAAAATTTTTTCTGAACTAATCCGGATCGTTTTTTAGTTAACAACCCTTCATCACCTTGTGGAAATTCCTTTATCAATAACTTGCTTATA
>CAZNQF010000190.1:0-2283 GCA_964575125.1 uncultured bacterium | reverse complement strand
TTTTGATCGATGAGTCAATGCCTGATATAGATATTCATTATTTGTAAAATAATATTTTAGTGCCTTTTCTAGAGGATGGGGGTTGAATTTTATAAAGCTAAGTAGATTCTTTAACATGTTTTATTAATATTCCATGGTTTAAAAGATAAAACTGCATTATGTCCTCCAAATCCAAATGAATTGGATAAAATTCCTGTAACAGAAAGTGTTTCTGATTTATTTGGAACATAATCTAAATTACATTCTGGGTCTGGGGTATTGTAATTAATAGTTGGAGGGATTATATTTTGTTCAATTGCTTTTACACAGGCAACTGCCTCGATAGCCCCGCTTGCACCAAGTAAATGTCCGGTCATAGACTTTGTTGAACTAACCTTCAAATCTTTAGCCAATAAGCCAAAAAGAGTTTTAATTGCTGCAGATTCATTTTTATCGTTGAAATATGTTGAGGTACCATGAGCATTTATATAGTTTATATCTTCCAAGTTTAATTTTCCATCATTCATAGCTAATTTCATTGCATTGATAGCGCCTGCTCCACCTCCAATTGGTTGAGTAACATGAAATGCATCATTTGTACTCCCATATCCTGCGAGTTCTGCTATGATATGTGCATTCCTTTTTTTTGCATGTTCTTCAGTTTCTAGGACAAGAAATCCCGCGCCTTCTCCCATTACAAAACCATTTCTATCTAAATCAAACGGACGGCTTGCCTCTTTTGGATCACCATCAAAATGTGATAGAGCTTTCATATTTGCAAAACCTGCCATTGGCATTGGGGAAACACTTGCTTCTGTGCCGCCGGAAATTATTACATCTGCATCACCAAATCTTAGAAGTCTTAGAGCATATCCAATTGCATCACTGGCGGAGGCACAGGCAGAAATAATGGTTTGATTTGGGCCCTGGAATCCATTTTTTATTGCAATATGTCCCGCTGCAATATTTGCTATCATTTTTGGAACAAAGTAGGGAGACACTCTCTTGGGACCTTTATTTTTTAATACAGTATGTTGTTCCTCTAAGGTATGAATTCCTCCTACACCACTTCCTAAGATGATTCCGACTCTTTCTTTTTCTATAGAATCTAAATCCAATCCTGAATGTTTAATTGCTTCTTCTGATGCTACCAATGCAAGCACAGAAAAAGGATCTAATTTTCTTAATTCGCGTTTGTGGATAAATTTTTCAGGATCAAAATTTGGCAATTCACCTGCAATCTTGACTGGAAAATCTGTTGTATCAAATCCTTTGATAAAATCAATACCTGATTTTCCAGAACATAAACTATTCCAAAAGGAATCTACAGATAGCCCATTAGGTGCTACTGCACCTAAGCCAGTTATAACAATTTTCATTTATGAAAGGTTAATAATCAATTTCCTTCTACATAATTTACTGCAGCACCAACAGTAGTTATTTTTTCTGCATCTTCATCAGGGATTTCAATCCCAAATTCTTCTTCCAACTCCATAATGAGCTCAACTGTGTCCAATGAATCAGCTCCGAGGTCATCTACAAAAGATGCTTCCATTGAAATTTGGGATTCTTCTACGCCCAATTTATCTAAGATTACATCTTTAACTTTATCAAATGTTGACATTTCAACTCCTTTTATTTATTTCATTACCATACCACCATCAACGGTGATTGTTTGTCCAGTGATGTAAGCAGATTCATCTGAAGCTATAAATAAAGCTAATGAAGCTACATCCTTTGGTGTCCCAAATCTTCCCATAGGGATAGATTTTTTCATCTGAGATTTTATATCATCAGATAATGATTTGGTCATATCTGTTTCAATATATCCAGGGGCAATACAATTTACAGTTATATTTCTTTTTGCAAGCTCTTGAGCGGTGGTTTTGGTTAGCCCAATTAAACCTGCTTTGGACGCAACATAATTTGCTTGTCCAGGGTTCCCCATAATTCCCACAACTGAACCCATATTAATTATTCTTCCGGATCTTTGTTTTAACATAGGTTTCATAACATGACGAATACAATTAAAGGCACCCTTTAAATTTATATTTATTACCTCATCCCACTGTTCTTCTGTCATTCGAGCTAAAAGTGTATCATTTGTTATACCAGCGTTATTAACTAAAATATCTATTTTCCCAAAATCACTCAATATCTCCGAAACTGTTTGTTACTGAGTTCATTTACACTTCTAACTTTTTTTAAATTTTTTTTAGACCAATTACTGATCTCCGAAAAAATTTAGTAGCTCAGGATTACTGCCACGTATAAAAACTGGGATTTGCTTTATTGGTGCACTCG
>CAZNQF010000189.1:0-3700 GCA_964575125.1 uncultured bacterium | reverse complement strand
CAACTTTGGTACATATCCATTTTTCTTTTTACTGTCAGCTTTCTTAGGCATTGATTTCTTATCTTTCTTAAAATCTTTCACTTCCTTTACAGATGTTTTTGTCTTGTTTTTTTTATCTTCAACCATTATTAAGTATAAATATTATGTGTTTATTTCGCTGCCTGTATTTTTTGAAATTCTTACTTTGGTACCATCCTCAAGGAATTTAAAACCAATTCGCGTGGGCTCACCATTATGAACTACAGTAAGATTGGAGATATGTAACGAACCTTCTTTTACAATAAATCCACCACTGGGATTTTCTTGCGTTGGCCTTGCAGCTCTTTTAATAAGATTCACACCTTCAATAACAACTCTATCACTCTTTGGAAAAACTTTTAAGATTTTACCTTCTTTACCTTTATGATTTCCCGTCATCACTCTTACAGTCATACCTTTTTTAATTCTCATTACAGAACTTCCGGTGCCATTGAAACAATTTTCATGTATCCTGATTCTCTCAATTCTCGAGCAACAGGTCCAAATATACGAGTTCCCCTTGGCTCATCAGCTTCTGTTAATAATACAGCTGCATTATCATCAAATCTAATATAGCTTCCATCTTTCCTGCGAATTTCCTTTCTCGTCCGTACAACAACAGCCCTTACAACCTGACCTTTTTTAACCATACCATTTGGAAGTGCCTTTTTAACGGTAACAACAACCAAGTCTCCAACAGTCGCATATCTCCGCTTACTCCCACCTAACACCTTAAAACAAAGCACTTCTTTTGCTCCTGTATTATCAGCAACTCTTAATCTGGTTTCCTGCTGAATCACTTTATATCTCCCAAGTCCACAGATTCTCTAACTATTTCACATACTTTCCATCGTTTTCTTTTACTCATCGGTCTAATAGAAATTATTTTAACGATGTCACCTTCTTTTGGAACAACTGATGTAGTGTGTGCAAGAAATTTTTTATACCGTTTTATAAATTTTTTATACATGGGATGTTTTACTTTACGAGTAACATTTACGACTACGGTTTTTTCCATTTTTGCGCTAGTCACTTCTCCAACAAGGGTCTGTCTTTGTTTAAATTCGGTCATAATTTTTATTCTGAGATATCGCTCCTAATTTTCAATTCAATTTCACGCAAAACCGTTTTAACTTGTGCAATCTCCCTTCTTAAGCCTCTTAGCTGTAGAGGATTTTCTATTTGCTGAAGTGCTTTTTGAAATCTAAGATTTTGCAATGCATCTAAATCATCATTTAATTTGGTTTCTAATTCCATTTTTGACATTTCATTTAATTGAGAATTCTTCATGATGCTAAAATTCTCTACGACCTACAAATTTGGTCTTGATCGATAACTTGTGTCCTGCATTTCGACAAGCTAGCTCAGCAACTTCTTTGGAAATACCTTCTAATTCAAACAAAATTCGACCTGGTTTAACAACAGCTACCCAATATTCTGGAGCTCCTTTTCCCTTACCCATTCTTGTTTCTGCAGGTTTTTGGGTAATGGGCTTATCAGGAAAAATCCTAATCCACATTTTCCCTAATTTCCTGACTTCTTTTGAAATAGTAATACGTGCAGATTCAATTTGACGGGCTGTTACCCAACCGCTTTCCATGGCTTTTAAACCATAACTTCCAAAAGCAACATAATCACCTTTTTTTGCCATTCCTCTTCGATGACCTCTATGATGTCTTCTGTATTTCGTTTTCTTAGGTTCTAACATTTATAATTCTTTTTAACTATTACAAATCCACACTTTAATTCCGATAACTCCATAGGTCGTATGTGCTTCTGTTAATGCATAATCAATATCTGCTCTAAGTGTATGTAGAGGGACACTACCATTCATAAATTTTTCACTTCTCGCGATTTCAGCTCCTCCTAACCTTCCCGCAACATTAATTCTTATTCCTTTCGCACCCATCCTCATAGTAGATTGAATCGCTTTATTTACAACTCTACGATATGAAATCTTCTTTTTCAATTGATGTGCAATATTAGAACCAACTAACGACGCATCTAGCTCTGGCCTTTTCACTTCAGAAATATTAATTTGAACGTCCTTTTGAGTTAACTGATTTAACTCTTTTTTCAGTTTATTAACTTCCTCTCCACCTTTACCAATAACAATCCCAGGGCGAGCAGTAAAAATAGTTACTGTTACAACTTTTGATGTTCGACTAATTTCTATTTTAGCAAGGCCTGCATTATTTAATCTAATATTCACATATTTTCTAATTTGAATATCTTCAGCCAACCCTTGACGGTAAGAGCCTTTTTCAAACCAATTTGAATGCCAGTTCTTTCTTAAGGATAACCTAAAACCTATTGGATTTGTCTTTTGACCCATTAAATTTTCCTAATCTTTTCCATCAGTAATCACAATAGTTAAATGGCTAGTTGGTTTATGAATCCTAGAAGCACGACCTTGTGCTCTAGCTCTAAATCTTTTCTGCATAGGACCTCCATTTACAAATGCTTCCTTAATACTAATTTCATCCGTGGAAATGCTTTGTCCTTCATCTCCCTGCATTAAGTTTGAAAGGGCAGAACGAAGAGTTTTTTCTATAACATAAGCTGCCTTTTCCTTTGAAAAGTGCAAAACATTTAATGCATGTTCAATTTTTCTGCCTTTTACTAACAAAAGAGTCTTCCTCACTTTCCTTGAAGACTGTTTAATATATTTTGTAACTGCCCGAGCTTCCATTATTTCTTCCTGTCCCCTGAATGCATTCTAAAAGTACGAGTAGGAGCAAATTCTCCTAGTTTATGCCCAACCATATTTTCATATATAAAAACAGGGATGAATTTATTACCATTATGAACAGCAATTGTATGACCTACAAAATCTGGCGGAATCATGGACTGCCTAGACCACGTTTTTAGAACTTTCTTTTTTCCACCATCATTCATAACATTAATTTTCTTTAATAATTTAGGATCGACAAAGGGACCTTTTTTCAATGAACGACCCATACTATTTTCTCCTCTTAACAATCATATCATTCGATTTTTTATTTCGTTTTCTTGTTTTAAAACCCTTCGTTGGCTTACCCCACGGCGTACAAGGATGCCTTCCACCCGAAGATTTTCCCTCGCCTCCACCCATAGGGTGGTCTACTGGATTCATAGCAACACCACGAGTAGTGGGTCTTCGCCCTAACCACCTTGACCTGCCTGCCTTACCTGATACAATTTGTTCATGAGATCGATTACCAACCTGACCAACAGTTGCATAACATTTTTTAGAAACTAACCTAACTTCCCCCGATGGCAATTTTAATGCAGTAAATCCCTCTTCATGTGACATAATCTGCGCAACAGCACCAGCACTTCGAACCATTTGCCCACCCTTACCAGGAACTAATTCTATATTATGAACCATCATACCGGCAGGAATTAACTCTAATGGTAAAGAATTTCCTATTTTCAATGGTGCACTTTCACCGGCGATCACTTGATCCCCAATTCTCAAACCGAAAGGTGATAATATATATCTTTTCTCACCATCTGTATAAACTATCAATGAAATATAGGATGAACGATTTGGATCATATTCAATAGTTGCCACGCGTCCTGGAATATCAAATTTATCTCTTTTGAAATCTATGATTCGATATCTCCTTCTATGCCCACCTCCGCGATGCCTACATGTAATTCTACCATGATTGTTTCTTCCTCCAGTAGAATGACTTCC
>CAZNQF010000188.1:0-3735 GCA_964575125.1 uncultured bacterium | reverse complement strand
TGTAAATGAAACAGGACCTTCACTAGAAAGGCGTATCCAATAACCTTTCCCAACATTCAATTCTTCTTCCCCAATGTATTCTCCGTTAAATGAAAACATAGTATTATCTACCGAATTTGGAAATAGTATCTCAGGATCATTTTCATCAGTTAATACAGATAAGCTAACTAAATTCCAATCCATCCAAAACTCTGGGCTGATTGTTATCATGGAATCATTATTTTCATCTGTAGGAGGAAATTCAACTAAATCTATCCATGCACAATCTTCTTCCATATCTGTTGAGCCTCCTCCACCATCTTTTACATATTTCCATGTAAACAAATGGTCTCCTGGTGGGACTGGGAATGATTGATAGGACCAAGGTGTTGATCCGTCAGTTTCAGGCTGAAATTGAGCCATCAATACATTATTAATATAAAATTCCAAACCATCATAAAAATAATTACCTGAAGAACTGTATTCAGATGCCACTCTATAATGAAAACCTATTGAGCCAAATTGAGTAACAGATAAATCCAGAGATAAATCTGAGTTCTCATTATCATCAATATCACCCGAGCGAATTGAATAATTTCCTTCAAATACTGATTCTGTTGTAAAATACCATGGTGCATCAGTCTGGGTTGTCCATGCCTCACTTAGCACTTCATTTTCAAATGTTTCAGTAATATAATTAAATAATTCAATTTCCACATTTGAATCTTCAGAACTGATATTTACAGAATATTCCACTGCTGAATAACTGTCCAGATCTGCGTGGACGGTATATGTTCCTTCATATGTTAGAGGAAAAGAAAAACCACCTTCAGTATTTGACATTTCAATCGATCCATTAAAATTTACTTCAACTCCTGAGAGTGGTGCTCCGGTCATCCCATCTGTCACCTGCCCAGTTACTTCTACCATAGTTACAGGGTTCATAGATACGTTCAAAACTGTTTGTTGAGTTGGATTAATAAAAACAGTTTCATAAACAGACTCATAGCCATCTGCAGAAAATGTTATGTTATAATTTCCAGACTGTAGTAAACGATAGTACCGTCCAAAATTTAAATCACTTAAAGCTGGAAATTTGTAATTACCTGTGTTATCGATACCATCTACAAATATTTCTGCAACAACGGGCTCCCCACTATCAGAATCACTGATATGGCCAGTTAATGACTGTCGATTAACACGATTTAATAATATCATAGCAGCTTCAAGATTATCCTCAACTATTTCATTAACCTGACCTGCAGGAGGGATAAATTGTGTAGCTAACTCTACTGTAAAGGAAAAAATGCTATGTGCACCGTAGGCATAATCATCGGTTGTCCCCATACATGGATAGAGCTCCAAGCTCTGCTGTGGGGTGTAGTGTCCGCCACTCTGAGAGGGAATAGTTACAGCCATTTCAATAGCCAATTCCTCTAATGCATCATGGTCGGGAGCGGTCACTCCCATATCATATCCAAAGGGAAACAAAACCAGTTCACTATAGCTGTGATAGGTAATACCTGTTACAAAATGATGAGATTCCATAAGATTTTTCATTGAAACAATTTCTGGCTCTGACCATGCATTAGGTCCGTGATACACTGGTGAATTAAAGCTGTCAGATGTACCAACATCACCCCACTCAAATCCATAGTTCCTATTGGGGTCAACTCCGTCCGTACCATATCCATAGTCATTGGATGTATCAAACTGACCGTTTTGATTATTATCTCTTATATTTTTTCTCCACCAGAGGTCAATTTCTTCAGTTACAACCTGATGACCGTTTGGATTTACAATCGGAATGAACCAAATTTGAGTATTATCAATAATGTAAGTTATTTCTGGGTCTGTTCCGTAGTTGTCCAATAAATTATATAATATTCCCATCACAACTTCAACACTTATTGGTTCTCTAGAATGATGAAGTCCCATAAAAAATGTACCAGGTTCATCTTCTTCAATTTCAACATTATCAGATAATTTCAAACCCCATAATTCATGGTTATAATTATCATAATATTCCTGACCGCTATCAGAATATTCCTTCCCTCTGGTGTCACCTAAATCATACAGATGACATATCTGAGGAAACTGATCAGCAATTTCTTGTAATTCACCAAGAGTATCTTCATATTTTCTATAGCCGTATAGATCCCTGTCTCCACGTAAATTGTTTTTTAATTGCGATTCAGACTGAGTAATAAATACATCAATATTTTCTTCAATAAGCTGATTGTATAGATCTTGATTAACGACAAGGTCTAAATATTCGCCAGCTTTATAAGCTGGCATATCATATTGAGAAGATCTATATTTGAAAAACATCCCTTCTGTAGGATTTTGTATTCTAACTACAAATTTTTCTTCATTAGCATCTATCTCAGAATATATAGATGTTATAATTATTGAGAGTATTATTAAAATGTTTCTTTTCATATTTTCTACCTCAGTAAAATCATTTGTTTTGAAATATAATTATCTGCTGTCGAGAGCTTGTAAAAATATATTCCTGCTGGAGACGCTATACCATTCATATATAAACCATTCCATACTACAGAATATGTTCCTGGATATTCTATATCACTTACTAAAGTTCTTACTAGCGAACCCTTAGCATCAAATATTGATAGTAAAATTTTCTCTGTACGGGCAAGTTTGTACTTAATCTCTGTTGATGGGTTAAATGGATTTGGATAGTTTTGATATAGCGAGAAATGAGAAGGGATAGTAACCTCAGTATCTTTTTTTAAAAATAAATCTTCAGTAGAAGAAATTATAAGAACACTATTATCATTTAAATTATACTCTTCTTTAGTATTATAATTAATTAAAATCCAATTTTCATTATTACTAATATGAGTTTCTATTCTTAATGGCTTGGTAGAAGACTGAATCTCAATTCTACCCCCACTATCTGATAGCTTCATATCATTATCAAATCGCACATCAAATGCGCCAAGAGGTGGCTTGGGAGGAAGTGAATATTTTATCAAATCAGAACTATTTACAGTACCTCCAAACATAAGAGCAATATTATTGATATAAATTATATTGTGAGAAAATGGTTTTTTGATTTTAGAAATTATACCATTATCTCGTGAATTAACATTAAGCATATTTTCTAATAAAATTTCACCATCAGCATTCGCTCTTATCCAATAACCAATTCCTGGCTCAAGAATTGATGCCTGTATATAGCCATTGTTAAATTTATAAAGAGTACCCTCAACCAAAATATTATCTGGATCATTAATATTCGGCTCTGAAAACGATGTCCCAGATATCATATTCCAACCTTCATTTAATGTTAAACTTAAATTTTCTATTGGATTACCTATTACTGTAGAATATCCATCTGTATCAAAACGAAGCCAATATCCATTTCCTATAATTAATTCAGCAACTTGAGAATATCCATCACTAAATGTGTACATTGTGTTTTCAATTGATTCAGGGAAAATATTAAGCTGACTAGGTTCTTCAACAATTAACGGAAGTCCTACCATGTTCCAGCCTTCGCTATTTTGATTATTAATCTCCAACTCGGAAGGCTCATCCGGAGTGGCTCCCTCATTAATCCACACAAAAATCTTATTTATTGTTAAAGGTTGCAGTGCTAACATTGATAGTGGCATTTGACTACCGAAAGGTGGAGACGCGGATATTTTCATTATTAAATTTCTATCATATCCATTTCCAGGTATAATAACGGGTCCGTGAGTTCCGCCGTCAATTAACTGATCGTATGAT
>CAZNQF010000187.1:0-3774 GCA_964575125.1 uncultured bacterium | reverse complement strand
CCCCAACGGGAATGAAACTGTAGTGGTCAGCGCGGAAGACAACGCCATATTTGACCATGTAGGCAATGTGATGAATTCCAGCGAGATCACCACCAGTTTTTCCCTTACCCCTGCACCGGTGGTGCTTTCATCTGCTCTTTCTACTGACAACACTTACCTGCAGTTGAATTTCAATGAAAATATTTTTAGTACGCATGATGCAGATGAAGATGTTGGCATACAGGATTTTGTGCTGGAATACAATCCCAATGGAGGCAATTGTACAGAAATGTCCATGAATAGTATAGTTAATACCAGCAGTGGGTCGTTAAATAATGGTGAAGATTCAATACGGGTCCAGTTCATTCTTAGTGCCACGCCCAGCGGAGTAGAAACCTTTACTCTATCTCCAATGGATGATGAAGCAGTATTTAATGTATTGGGAGTATACATGGATCCTCAAACGATCCTGGGTCCCTATTCACTTTTTGATTTATTGATACCCACTTTCAGTTTAAATATTGGGGATGGTGCCCAAAATATTAGTAATGATACCAGTCTAGTAATTACTTTTTCTGAACCAGTCCGCAATATAGATAATTCCAGCCTGAATAATGCTAATATAGATGATCATGTCACTCTTTTTAATATTACAGATTCAATTGATGTCACTTTTAATGCATCAATAGATACTAGCAAAACTGTTATTACGGTTGTACCAGCAGACACCTTTCAAAGTGAGCACCAGATCCGTCTTATTATGGATAATTTATTTGAGGATTTGGCAGATAATACTATTGAAGGGGACACCACCGTTATTTTTACCATCCGAGATTATATCGCTCCAGCAATTGACACTGTGACACTGGCTGACGATAATACTTATTTGGATGTTAATTTCACAGATCAGATATATTCGTCAGACAGTAGCACAGGGGTACCGCTTTTAGAAGATTTCAATCTGCAGTTTCTATCGAATGGAGGCAATGCAACACAGGTTAATCTGGTTGCGGTTAAGACTTTGGTTGGTAATAATCTCGTCGGTGGTGAGACCAGTATGAAATTTATTTTGGAGTTTGATAACAATGCTAATGGCAAAGAATATATTCTTCTTCAACCAGCAACAGCTTCATTCCTTTATGATGAATCAGGTAATGTCATGGCAGCTGATGCATCTACTGATACCTTGTATCTTAACGATATTTTAGTGCCGACGATTGATACATTAAATATTTGGCAGGGGGATTATGTTGGTATCAATGAATCTACCAGTATTGGTCTTGTATTCTCTGAGCCTATAGACAGTATTAATTATTCACTGGCTAGCAGAAGGGATACATCTTTTTCTTTTGATGCGATGTTCACATCTGATTCCCTGACTTTCATTTTACATCCACCGCTTATGAGTCTGGATACTATAGATTTGGAGATTTCCGCTCTAATTGATATGGCGGGCTTATCTACAGTCGCAATATCCTATCGTTTTTTAACTCCGGCCCTTGGAGATTACAATACACCGCCCAATGATACCATTAACCTTGAAGACCTGAATAACTTCATTGAAGCCTGGAGCAATGATGATTTTTCCAAAGAACTGGGTCCAGTTACGGGGGAATTCCCTCACTTTAAACTTCATAAGGATGAAAAATTTGGCCTAGATGATGGTATGGTTTTTACCCAGATGTGGCGTTGGTCTTTGCAACGATTTGGGATCATGGAAGTAGCTCGGCAGGTTTCAGAAATTCCTGTTGAATTTTTAGTTAATAATCAGACAATAGCCATCTTTCCGCCGTTGGATGCATACTCCGGACAAATCATTGTTCAATACAATAAAGAAGAGTGTAAAATTATTTTACAAAATCCTCCATCCAGCAAGAAAGGGATGTTCCTTTCCAGTGCTGATATGATTCCGGAGAAAATGCTACTTGAATATAGCCACAGGGAAGAAAATGCATACCCAATACATTTGCATCTAGGTGAAAAATATACACAAGATCCCAGCATTGCCATCCGCTATGCGTTTATGGATAGGAATGCAAATTTGATCAGTCAGGGTGATTCCACCATTAACTTCACTCAAATACCGGAGTCCTTTACCCTCCACCAGAACTTCCCCAATCCTTTTAATTCTGCTACCAGAATACGGTATGATCTGCCCCTACCATCCGAAGTTCGGATCGAAATATTTGATATCTCCGGCCGCTCAATAAAAAAACTGGTCCAAGGTGAATTTCAGGCCGGATCCTTTTTTGTGGATTGGAGTGGCGAAAATAATTTGAATGAAAAAGTGAGTTCTGGTATTTATTTTTATCGTATCACAACTGGTGATTTCACTCAATCTATAAAAATGGTATTAATAAAATAATTGCTTCATCTATTGCCCTGTTTTTGATTGTGGAAGTACATTTAGGCGATTATGAAAAAAAGTACCACTGTTCAAGAACTCCAAAAAGAATATAATCCGCAAGAGATTATCGATGCGGTTGAAGAATCGTTCCAAAAACATCGGGCAAAGCTAGTTTCTATTATAGGGCATTCAGACAGCCCTATCTTAAACTATAATCAAAATCAACAGATCTCATTTTTGGAAAACGATCAGGATCAGAATACCATTATTGATGAAGTAGTTGAATCCTTAAAGGATGCCGTTTATTTCATGACACTAAATAAAAAAGAACGTACCCTGATAACCCAGAGAATGCGTTCCTATGAATCTGGATATGTGAATGCTATTTTGAAACGGATTAACCATTTTTTGGAAGAGCCTGAACTGTTAAGGCCTCCCACTTGGTCTATTTCTAGTCAAAAACGACGGACAGAGAATGTTTCTGGATCGGTAAATGACCTTTTAGGGACCCTGCGATCAAACTTAGAAATTGAAATGGAATATTGGGAGAATGTATCCCGGGCCGGCTACCTAACAGGGTTTCAGATGACCATGGGAAAATTTTTTGTAATCCTGAGAGATCTGGGAATGTCGCAAAAAGACCAGATTACGATGGCCCAAACCTTATTTGACAGTTTCCATGTTGATTGGGATGCTGGTGACAGGGAAAATATTAAAATGTCACTGCAAAAACCTGCCTTGGCCAATTATGAAAAACAACAGCGGGAATTAAGACAGGTAGCAAGCCAGCCTTTTTCGAAAACATTAACTGCAGAGATGATTTTAACCCTGGAAGAACTTACTTTCCTTTATAAAAAGTATTTGCGAAGATTTTAACAGCTGAATTTGAAGCCTATTTTCATGTTTGTGTTAAATCTTTTTTTATTCAATCAACCAGACCTTTTATTCTTATCTCTTTCTGTGGCTTTTACCCTGGATAACAATCATGGATGAAAAATGAAATACTAGATTCTAAGCGAATGAAAAATAATATAAGCAATCAATTTATTCTTGATCCAGATATTACTTTCCTAAATCATGGTTCCTTTGGTGCGTGCCCAAAACCTGTATTTAATGATTATCAGCATTGGCAGAAAAAATTAGAACAACAGCCGGTTTTATTTTCAACGGAGATAGTGTACGAACAACTTAGACAATCCCGAACTGCATTGGGTGATTTTGTAGGCTGTGATGAACAGGATCTGATCTTTTTCCAGAACCCTACTACTGCAGTAAGTAATATTATTTTTAGTCTGGACCTGAAACCAGGAGATGAAATACTTATGTCTAACCATGAATATGGTGCTCTGGTTAGGGCCTGGTCAGAGTGGGGTCGGCGGCACCAGGTCTAGATAGTACAACAGGATGTCAAACTCCCTGTTACTACCCGGGAACATTTTATCGATAAT
>CAZNQF010000186.1:0-3785 GCA_964575125.1 uncultured bacterium | reverse complement strand
ATCATATGAACTTAGTGGATATTTTTTAACAGACGATCTTAGTGAACCTTTTAAGTGGCGAATATCAGATGAAACAATAATTGGGCCTGATGGTTATTTAATAATATGGGCTGATGATTACAATGAAAGTCCAAATGTGGTTTACACAAGACCATATTGGCCGTGGGATGACTATTTAACCCAACACTATCACACAAACTTTAAATTAAATAAAGATGGAGAAGAGCTTGGTTTGTTTCAAGCAGAACAAACTGATACTTACATTTTGATTGATGAGGGATCAACATGGAAATACCTTGATAATGGTACAGACCAAGGGCTGGCGTGGGCCACTTTAGATTTTGATGATAGTAATTGGTATCAAGGTAATGCAGAGCTTGGCTATGGAGATGGTGATGAAGCAACAGTAGTGAGTTATGGTCCTGATGAAGGGGAAAAACATATCACCACATATTTCCGAAAAACTTTTGATATTAATGATCTTTATAGTATTCAGTCGTTGACCATTCAGTTAAAAAGGGATGATGGTGCTGTTGTTTATTTAAATGGTCTCGAGCTATTAAGATCCAATATGCCTGCAGGGATAATATCCTATGATACTCCTGCGAGTTCAACAGTGGGTGGAAGCGATGAAGACACATTTTTTGAATGGACAATTTCATCTAACAATATAGCTAATGGCCAAAATGTTGTTGCGGTTGAGATACATCTAGTTAGCGGATCAAGTTCGGATATAAGTTTAGATTTTCAGATGATTGGTATCGGTTATAACAGTCCAGTGCTTGTTGATTCAATCGCATTTGGAGATCAGTTAACTGATGTATCTTTTGGTAGAACCATGCAAACCAATATTTGGAACTATTTTGGTGAACCTACCCCTGGCTCTTCCAACAATCGAACACCTATCAATATAGCTGAAATTTCTGGATCTGTATTATCCTCACTAGAAAGTGGTTTTTATGTTGGGGTACAGGCCATTGAACTCTCAACTCCTTCAGAAAACGCGCAGATATATTATACTATTGATGGATCAAGACCAGGGAGCACCACTAATTTATATTCTGGCCCAATTTTCATTAATAGCACACCAGTGCTAAAGGCACGTACTTTAGAACTTGATATGTTACAGGGAGAGATTTTGACAGCGACCTATCTCATTGATGAGCCTAATTTTCTATCTACTATATCTCTTATAGCTGAGCCAGAGACCCTTTGGGATTCAGATATTGGAATATATGAAAATGAGTATAAACAGAGAGAAATTCCAGTTACGATTCAGTATTTTCCTTCATCTGATGAGCACGGTTTTTCGGTCAATGCAGGAGCTAGACTTGGCGGACTAAATATTTGGACCAAGCCACAGAAACCATTTACGATCTATCTCCGTGATCGTTTTGGTGATGATTTTATTTCTTATCAATTATTTGAAAATAAGAGTATAACTAATTTTTCAAGAATTGTATTCAGAAATGGCGGTGATGACTGGGAAGAAACATTAATTCGGGATCCCATGACTGAAAGTCTTGCGATGGGTATGATGGATTGCGGATATATGGCATACTCGCCTTCTGCTCTTTTTTTGAATGGTGAATATTGGGGTATACATAACATACGAGAAAAATTTGACACCCAATATTTTACAGAAAATTTTAATATTGATTCGGACAATATTGATCAGTTGGAGTATACACAAACTCAAACCGGTACACAATTAATGGTTATTGAGGGCAGCATAGATAATTATTATTCAATGATTAATTATATACAAAACAATGACTTGAATGATCCAGATATATACAATCAGATAAAGGAATTAATGAACGTTAATAGCTTTATCGATCATGTTGTTATGACCCTGTATTGTGCTAATACCAGTTGGGGGCACAATAGGGAATGGTGGAGGTCTCGAGAAGAGGGTGCAAAATGGCAGTGGCTGATTGTTGACCTTGACAGAGGTTTTAATATAAATAATCTCTACACTAATCTAGTAGATAATCTTATGGAGGACTATGATCTCTTCCAATATTTATTGAACAGTGAATATTTTAAGAATCAGTTTATTCAGAGAGCCGCGTCTCACTTCAGCAATACATTTCACCCTGATAGGATAATAGGTATAGTAGACAGTCTAAGTAATATAATTTCTTCTGAGATGCCTCGACATATCAATCTATGGGGAAGTGAGGGTGGTATTGCTTCCATGGAAGTGTGGGAGAATGAGCTGGAAGATATAAAACAATTTTCGGAGCTGAGAATCAGTGTACTTCTCAATCAATTCATCAGCGAATTAGACCTAGATGGCTCTATCCAGCTAAGAGTAAATATTGAGCCCCCTAGCTCTGGAAGGGTGTTAATTAATGAGGTCCCAATGATATCTCCAAATGGAGAAGGGGTTTTTTTCAAAAATAAACCAGTATCACTTTTAGCAATTCCTGAGCCTGGATATCAGTTCATAGGATGGGAAGAGGTGTCTGATTCAGTGATAATTAACTATAATTGTAGTAGTGATACTATGTTTACTGCTGTATTTCAATCTTCAGATGAACAGATTCTACCATCATTAATTTTGCAAAATACAACACTCGTAAATAATCAGCCCTATGCGGTCCTCCAGGATTTAACTATTTCTGAAGGGGTAACTTTAACCATTTCTGAAGGTGTAGAGATTAGAATGTCTGAAAATGGGAATATCATCATAGAGGGGCAGCTTATGATAAACGGTACTGAAGAGAGTCCGGTTGAAATTATTCCAAACAGTTCCAGTGGAGTTTCCTCTTGGGGAGCTATTTGTTTTAATAATATTGCTGATACATCAAATGTTTCCTATTTGTATATCAGTGGTGCGACAACCGGTATTGACCCGATGTTGTACAAGGGAGCGATATCCAGTATTAATTCTCATATTATACTGGACCATATCGAGATTGAGAATGTTGAATTTCCTGTTTATGTAGAGGGAGGCTCAATCATTATGAATAACAGTTCTGTTTCATGTGATTTTACATGTGATTATATCAATGTTAAAGGAGGAGATGTACTGATTGAGAGCTCTATATTTTATGGTTCTGATGCACCGGATACAGATGCTATAGATTTGGATAATGTTACAGGTGGGATCATAAAAGATAACCAAATATTTGACTTTTCAGGGTACAATTCAGATGGAATTGATATTGGAGAAAACTCTGAAGATATTCTCATCTCTTCAAATCTCATCTATCACTCACAAGATAAAGGAATTTCAGTAGGTCAGGGTTCTACGGTAAGTTTATATAGAAATTTAGTTGTGGGATGTAACAGTGGTATAGCTGTGAAGGATAATGCTGCTGCTATTGTTTTAAATAACACCTTTTTCAATAATGACACATCAGTGCTCTGCTACGAAAAGAACGAGGGAGAAGGTGGGGGCACTGCGGAAGTTGTGAATACTATATTATCTGGGAATATATCTACATCTATATTCTCTGATGAAATATCAATTGTATCAGTAAGATTTTCCCTGTCAGATTCTGAAATGATTAATGGTGAAGGAAATTTATTTTCAGATCCTCTGTTTTTAGATCAGTCTATTTATAACTTAGAGTTAAATCCCAGTTCTCCATGCATAGATGGAGGCGACCCAGATTCTCAACATGATACGGATGGCTCTTTAGCTGATATAGGTGCTTATTACATATTTGATTTTGATGATTATCCATTTGAGGTTCCTAATTTTTTTGTTAATCAATTTTTATTAAATGAAATTCTTGCAAGTAATGATACAACCAATACGGATGAAGCGGGTG
>CAZNQF010000185.1:0-3833 GCA_964575125.1 uncultured bacterium | reverse complement strand
TAAAAGCCATAATGATGATTATTCACAATGGATTTGTGATACTTTTGGCAAGAAAGTATAAATTATGATACGACAAGGTAAAATGATCTTTTTTTTCTTTTTGGTAATCGTCATTTTTGGGGCATCCGGGTTTTATTCTCTTGAGAATAATTTGTCAATCTTTGACAGTATTTATATGACAGTACTTACTTTATCAACTTTTGGATATGGGGAAGTACAGCCCATGAGCCAGGGCGGAAAAATATGGGCAATGATAGTCATACTATTTGGAGTGACTGGATTTGCAATGGTTCTTAGCAGTTTAAATACAAGTATAATAAATTTTAAAGAGTATAAGGAAAAAAAAATGTTAAATAAAATAAAAAAATTGAGAGATCATTACATATTGTGCGGTTTTGGCCGCATGGGAGCTGTGATTGCCAAAGAACTGCACGGAAAAAATATTCCATTTGTTGTTGTTGATTTAAATGAAGAGAAAATAAAAAAGGTAAACGATTTAGGATATTTATATATTCACGCTGACGCTACCTTTGATACAACTCTCAGAGAAGCGGGAATAATGAATTCAAAAGGAATAGCCATTACGTTAGATACAGATCAGGACAATTTATTTGTCACAATGTCAGCAAAAAACCTTAATTCTAATAGCTATATACTAAGCAGATGTAGTCAGAAAGAAACTGGAAGAAAATTAAAACGTGCTGGTGCTGGTAAAATTGTGAATCCATATATTGCAGGTGGTCACCGTATGTCAGAGCTATTGGTTGCACCATTTTTAGAAGATGCGGTTACAATACATACTGAAGAATCAAATATTGATTTCGCACTTGAAGAAATAAAAATTGAGAATTTTATGTCCTTAAATAAGTTGGAAATCAAACATACAAATTTAAGAGAAAAATATAGCTTAATAATTATAGGAATCATTGATGAAGAAGGAAATAAAATTATAAATCCAGATCCCGACTTTCGTATTATGAAAGAACATAAAATCATATTAATCGGAGAGTCAAATCAGTTTAGCTCATTCTTCAAAGATCAATATAGTGGCGCATAACATATATTATGTATAATTATATTAAGAGAGTATATTTTAACCTACCACTGTTAGCATTATTTATCTTTATTGGGTTTATTCTTCTATCTATACCCTTTTATCCAGGAAGCACATATTTAGAGTACACTACAGTGGAATATAGTTTTTTTAATAATTTTTTAAGTGATCTAGGAAGAACGATAACCCACGGCGGAAGTCAAAACTTTATTTCAGCTTTTTTCTTTAATAATGCAATGTTTATTAGTGGAATACTTTTTTTGTTATTTTATATTTTTTTGCCAGAATATTTTTATAGCGAATCATTTTTGAATAAGATTGCAAAGTTTGCGTCTTCCTTAGGAGTTTTAGGTTCGATATCGTTCTGTTTTGTAGGATTAACCCCTGCGGACCTTTACCTACAAAACCATATATTTTTTGCAAATAATATATTCTATCTATCGTTTCCCTGTGCTTTATTATATAGTATTATAATAATTAAATCTAAAAACCTATAATCTATATATGGTATAGGTTATTTTTTGTTCTCTATATCACTGTTACTATATATTTTTATATTAGAGTTTGGTCCTAATATAAAAACAGAGTTCGGTTTGATTGTTCAGGCTACATCTCAAAAAATAATTACATTATTTTTTATAATGTCTACATTTATGCTTTCTATAGGAATAAAAAAAAATTATAACTAATTAATTTTTACTACAAAATTTACTAGTCTATTTTTAACAAATATAGTTTTTATAAGATTTCCCTTTTTTAAGTATTCAGATATTTTTTCATTATCTTTAGCTAATTCAACAATTTTCTCTTCTTCGGTATCCTTTTCAATTTCAATAGATGCCCTTAACTTTCCATTAACTTGAATTACCATTTCAATTTTTTCATCCAAAGCTAATTTATCATCATATTTGGGCCAAGCTTCATAGGCAATAGATGATTTATTTCCCCAACTGTGATATATCTCTTCAGACAAATGTGGCAATATTGGAGATAACAGTTTCAAAAAAACATCAAATATATGAACATTAATATTTTCCAATGACGATAAATGGTTTTGGAATATCATCATTTGAGAAATAGCGGTATTAAATCTAAGGTTTTCGAGATCCTCGGTAACCTTTTTTATTGTCTGGTGCATAAGAAGAATTGTTTCTTTATCTGGATCAGCATCCGTTGATTTTTCATTTTTTGTTTGAAATAAATTCCATACCCTTTCAATAAACCTATATGAACCGTGCAGTCCTTGAGTATTCCAGGGCTTTGCCTTGTCCAGTGGACCTAGGAACATTTCATAAACTCTAAAAGCATCTGATCCAAACTGGTCTACTATTTTATCCGGATTTATAACATTTCCGCGGGATTTACTCATCTTTTGTCCATCCTCACCCAAAATCATGCCCTGATTAAATAATTTCTGAAAGGGCTCTCGAGTGCTAACTAGCTTTAAATCATGAAGAACATGGTGCCAAAATCTTGAGTAAAGCAGATGAAGAACAGCATGCTCCTGTCCACCAATATACAGATCAACAGGCATCCAGTATTTTTCTCTAGCTTTGCTCCATGCATTCGTTTCATTTAATGGGTCAGTAAATCTTAAATAATACCAACATGAACCTGCCCATTGGGGCATTGTATTAGTTTCTCTAAGTCCAACTATATTATTATTATCATCTTTTATCTCAACCCAATCTTTAATTGATGACAAAGGAGATTTTCCCTCTCCAGTTGGCTTAAAGTTTTCAATCTCTGGCAAAACAACTGGTAACTCATCATCGGGGACAGCTATATGTTTTTCGTCTTTATGAATTATAGGAAATGGTTCTCCCCAATATCTCTGGCGAGAAAACAACCAATCTCTTAATTTATAATTAATCTTTCTTGTACCCTTTTCCTTCTTCTCTAGCCACTGAATAATTTTATCTTTAGCGTCCTTTACGTTTAAACCATTAAGCATCTCACTGTTAATGGCTGGGCCATCACCTTCATAGGCCTCTCCATTGAAGCCATTAGGGGTTTTAACAGTTCGAATTACAGGTAAATCATATTTTTTAGCAAAATCCCAATCACGCTGATCCTGACCGGGAACGGCCATTATAGCTCCCGTTCCGTATGTCATTAATACATAGTCTGCGATCCATATTGGAATTTTTTTCCCGGTAACCGGGTTAATAGAGTAAGAACCTGTAAAAACACCTGTTTTTTCTTTGTTTAGCTCTCCCCTTTCTAAATCTGATTTTTGACTTGACTCTTCCTGATATGATTTAATTTGGGCTCTATACTCCTCCTTAGCTATTTCATTTACTAAAGGATGCTCCGGAGATAATACCATATATGTAGCTCCAAAAAGTGTATCTGGTCGTGTAGTAAATACTGTTATATAGTTTTTTGTATTTTCTAATAAAAATTGAACATCTGCTCCCTCTGAGCGGCCTATCCAATTTCTTTGAAGTTCTTTAACATGTTCTGGCCAATCTAAGCTATCTAATCCATCTAGAAGACTTTCAGCATAGTCAGTAATCTTTAGCATCCACTGGCGCATAGGGATTCTAAATACCGGGTGCTCTCCCCTTTCAGACTTTCCATTTATTATCTCTTCATTGGCCAAAACTGTACCCAATTCTGGGCACCAGTTCACGGGAACCTCTGCTTCGTATGCTAAGCCTTTTTTGTATAACTGAAGAAATATCCACTGGGTCCACTTATAGTAGGATTTATCAGTTGTATTAATCTCTCTTGACCAGTCATATGAAAAACCTAAACGCTTTATTTGCCGTTTAAA
>CAZNQF010000184.1:3482-3850 GCA_964575125.1 uncultured bacterium | reverse complement strand
AGGGTATAGACCTATATGTGACATTTTATTCATTTTAATTCCCCTCTCTTGTTTTAGTAGTGTTATGATCTAAGGGGAAACTTTCACCCTGTGGATAGTCATAATCACAAATTGCATGAATAGGGCCGTGAACGGCTGGACCTTTCTTAGCAGCCCCAAATCCCTGGCCTGTTGGTTTAGCTACAGGTAGTTTTGAATCTTTATATAATGCTTCTTTAGTAGCCATTATGCTTTCCTCCCTTTTTTAGCCATTCCTTTTTTAGCCATTGCAGCCATTTTTTTAGGTCCATGTTTTCTACGTCCTATTGCTGCTGCTAATGCTTGAGGATTTTTGGCTCCCTGTTTTTTTAACTTTGCTGTTAAATTTT
>CAZNQF010000184.1:0-3472 GCA_964575125.1 uncultured bacterium | reverse complement strand
AGCCATTATGCTCTCCTTTTTCCTTTAGATTTTTTACCTTGCGCTCTAAATACTTTTGCAAGATTATATCTTTTTGACCCTGGAGGACAAGTTGGGCCACCAAACTTTGAACCTGTACAAACCCCCTTAGTTCCTCTTTTTTTAATTGATTTTGTAACTTTTCCCATCCAATCTTTAGTCTTTTTCTTTTTAGGTTGTCCACCTCTTTTAAGTCCTACTCGTTTCTTTCCTGCCATTTTAATCTCCTTACCTATATTGGACCTACTAATAGCCATTAGGTTGATCCTCTAATTAATGTATCAGGTCCACCAGCAGGGCTTGCATTAACTGCCATATCATCCTGTCTAGTCCTACGTGCCTGATTACGTAGTGCATTAATGTGATACTGATACTGTGTTTCCCATAATTGGGTAGCTGTAGCATCTTTCATAAATAAAGATGCCTCTACCATACATGCAGTAAATAGGGCATCATAACAAAAATCTGTAAAGTAATTGGAAGTAGTTCCTGTAGAGGTAAGCGTAGTTGGCCTCACCACAGCCATAAATTCTCCATCATGTGTAGAAGCTGGTGTAGGAGCAATTCGTATCTCAGTATTACCTCTATATGCATAATAAATCGGAGCACTCGTACTGGCACTTACAGGCCAGAAGTCATTAACATATTCTATAGTACGCAATAACATATTCTTCCTTGACCCGTTTTGAGTCATGGAGAAATTCCTAACGATACGACTACCACTAGGAATAGTAACAATAGCGTTGCCTGATGGGATCGCTATGGATGTATATACATTTAGACCATGATCATCTAGGTCAGTAGTTAATTTATTTTCTGCCTTATTAACAATCTTTGGTAACTGTGTTGCAAATTCTGTTGAATCATTCTCTGCTGTATTTTTTACATCCGTGATCAAATAATCATAATCAGGCATAATTAACCATAGAATACCATAACAACAGAATTAGAAGTCGGAGCCGATACCATAATCTTACCTAAAAACTTTACACCCTGTTCACCAAAATACGTATCACGTTCACCAGCAAACTTAATACGAGTCAAAGTCTTTGACGTATTAACAGAAGTAAAAGTATCTGTTATATTACATGTTCCTGTAACAGCAGCCGTAATACCTAGTATACGAGTACCTACTGCAATAACATCCCCCATTCCACCTGTAGCTGTAGTTGGAACAGTTGAAGTAGAATAATCTATAGGTTGTCCACTTCCCGTAACTGTTGCAGTTTTAATATTTGTAGCCATGTTGTTCCCTTCAATCTAAGAAAGAGTAGAAGAGAGTTTTTACACTCTCTCCTATTCCTTTGGTATTAGCTACCCTGACTTCCAAAATAACCACGCCAATCAGAGAACCCAAAGCTATAACGCTCACGAGCCTTGAAGCGAAGATTACCAGTGTCAAAATCAGGTTCCATCTTAGTTTGAAGTGGAACACGATTAAACATTTTGGCACCATTCGGTACATCAGTTTTAATGAAGTAGTCGTTAGTGTTCGTAAACCTACGATTTACAAAGAACCCATTAGGAACCATACCCATATGGCGAATAGCATTAATACTATTCTGGGCATAAGTTCCATCACCACTTCCACCAGCCGTAGTCGTTCCAGGCGAGTGCAGAATTTGATCTGCCGTAGCCCAGAGATCAGGTGGGATATGAAGTGATTCAGCCGAAGCACCAATCAGAATATTCCGATCATCTTTGATCTTCTGAATACTCGTCAAGGCAGTCTCTAAAGCAGCTTCCGAAAGATCCGAAGCAGCCATTAGATTAGACTGATTTACCCCTGAAACCGTTGGCTGTGATGCACTACAAAACGCTACGCCATCTCCACCAACCCAAGCAGCGGCAGTACTAAATGCATTATTAAATACATCAGCACCCTTTACCTGCTTAGTGTTTGCCATTGCACGAGCAAGACCACGAGCACGAAGTTTGGAGAACGTATCATAAAGATTGTCTTCCATAGCTTCTTCTGTGATTGCAAATGCGAGAGCAACCGTTTCGTTGGTATAACGAGAAACGTAAGTTTCTTGTGCGGTATCGTAGCTGACTGCCGAACCTTCACCCTTAACAGGTGCAGTTCCGAAGCCAGTGAACATTACTTCCTCTTCAAAAGCACGATCAGAATTTTCGCTCTCATAAAGTGGTTGTAGTTCATTATTAACCTCCCCGTACTCAAGACCGAATACGGCATTAAGACCAGGAAGGAGTTCTTTGGCAATACTAGCTCTTGAAATAGCCATGTTATATCCTCCCTATTTAAATTGGGCCAACAACACTAGCTGCCACATCATACATTGCAATTTCATTACGCAGTATTTTAACTGCCATAATTGGAAATGCGTTGTCTGCTGCGATAGCAATGTCGTTCCCAGGTACGTCTTTAACGCCAACAGCCTTGACTTGGGCAGTTGTCGCTACTCTTGTAGCAGCCTTCAATCCAAAACCAGAAATACCAGTAGCAGTATTTCCGCTTCCAAGTGTAAGGTCAAAGTTAAGATAGATATCTCCTGCCGTACATGAAGCATCTGCTCCAATGTAGTACGTCATTTCAGGATCTACCATTACCATTGCTTCAATATTACTAGCTGAAGTATTTGCTGGCCAATATTTCTTCCATGTTGGCACACCATCAGCTTCATAATATACACCTTGGAATACACCAACAGCGTAATCAGCAGCGGCACTTACTGGCTCAATATTTCCCAAGCTCACTTTTACAAGATCACCTGTGAACATATCACGGGCATCACCAGATGCGATTGGCAACTTTTTAATCCCCGTGCTATTTGCGCCAGAACCATATACTCGTGCAGGATGAAGACCAGTTAGGGCTTTAGTATCCATTAGTCTCTCCTTTACATAATCAAACTAAAAGTCTTAGTCCTGAAATCTAGGACTCTTTCCTTTAGTCACGGTTGACTTACTATTATTAAATATGGGCATTCTAGAATCAGAACTGTTCATTAACTGGCTATTAACTGCACTCATTAAATCTTCAGACTTTTTCTGGAAATATTCCCTTCTCGCTATTGCACGACCTTCAGGCATTTTAGCAAGAGCTACATCACCTCTAACAACTGTACCTGCATAGCGACCTTCCTCTTTCACGATAGAGCTTATACTCAATTCTGGTACTTCATCTGGTGTTACGAACACCCATCCATCTCGCATACGTTTGCCTACATTTTGGTAGTCATCTGCACCACGAAGTTGGATTCGTATCCAACGTAGAACCATACCCTGATTTAGAAATCTTTCCTTTACCTCTTCAGGTATAGCAAGATAGTCTTCTTCCTCAAATGTATATTCTTCATTATCTCTAGTTTGATTTTCCCTTTCTTGAGAAGTACGTGATTGTGTCCGTGCCATGATTATTATCCTCCACGCTTATTGGTTACTACATTAGTATACTCGCCTTCAGCTTTATCAACTTTAAGCTTTTCTGCTG
>CAZNQF010000183.1:0-3881 GCA_964575125.1 uncultured bacterium | reverse complement strand
GCTAAATATAGATCATTGATTGCTACGCCTGAAATAGTGGTGATCCCTGTTTCATTAAATCTTAACCAGAAACCCTCACCAGATATAAAATATGATTCAGAAATATACGCCCCATCATATGAGTATAGTGTTCCTTCTATTGATTCAGGAAAGAGTGCTTGATAATTAAAATCTTCTACTTCTGCTGGAAGTCCTACAAGATTCCAGCCTTGATAGTTATTTATTTCACAGCTTACACTAGAGTTAATATTGTCAAATAAAGGAGCTATACTATTATATAATAATCCCAGTATTGACGTATAAGCATCGCCAGTATATGTGTCTGATGAATGTGTCCCCATAACTAATTCTAATTCAGGGAGTACAGCGATAAATTGACCAGCATAACCAATTGCTATATATCCACCGTAATTAGGCAACCACCATAAATATCCATATCCACTAATAAATTCAAACAGATTCCCAGGATAAGCATGATGTGATGTTGATTGTTCAACCCATTCTGAAGAATTATTTTGATTGCCTCCAGAGTATCCATCCTGTAAATATAGTTGGACTAAGTTAACCATTTCTCGTAAGCTCAGTTTTAAGCTTGCAGAACCATCATTAATTCCATTGTATCCAGAAAGCCAATCAGGATTGTTTATCCCCAAATATGGGAATAAATTAATATTTGCAAATTCTTTTGGTGTCATTCCTGTTTTCTCATATAAAATATGAGAGTTTAAATGGCATGCGCTATTATTATAAAAAAAAGTACCAGGTGCTGTGTATGGCATCCATACCAATTGCTGAGTGGTTGCAAAAACCCATGCTGGATATCCAAAAGAATCAAAATAGCCTGATGACATAGAAAGCAAATCGCTCAAAGTAACATTTTGTAAATAAGATGTGCCATACGTAGGTAGAAGATTATCCAAAGTTACATCAGGACTCCCAATTAAACCTTGATCAACCGCCTGACCAATTAATGTGGATGTAAAACTTTTTGTTACTGACCATATATTAAATATGTCATACACGGAGCTGCCATTGTAATATTGCTCGGAAACTATTTTGCCTTGATGTATTACTATAATACCATAAATAAATTCTAATTGAGAAATCTCATCATTTACTATGTAGTTTAGTGCCTCAGAATCAAAGTAAGACAAATCTTCTTGATTTTCCCACTCTAGACTTAAATCTATTTGAGAATGAGCAAGATTGATTGCAATTAATGACAATAGTATATAATTAATATTTTTCATTTCTTCAGATTATTACTTTTAAGGTCTAGTTATATCTCTCTCATTGATATGATGAATGTTTTACCATTGAAAATTGTCATCAACAAGTTTCCATAAATACCAACAGGCAACGGTTCTAAATGGTCTCCATTTTACTGATTTTTTAATCATATAGTCTTTATCTGGGAGAAAATCTAAATTAAAGAATACCATATATCCCTTTTGAATACCTAAATCGCCTGTGGGAAGAATATCAGGTCTGTTTAAAGTAAACATCAAAAACATATCTATTGTCCAGGGTCCAATTCCTTTTATCTTTATTAGAGTATCTCTGATTTGCTCATTTGTCATTTTACTTAATTTGTCTGATTCAACTATTTTTTGCTTAAATGATTTTGCAATTTCCTTTATGTAAACTATTTTTTGTTTTGATAATCCAATATCTCGGTAAGTTTGCTTGGGTATTAATAGTATCTCATTTGCATCAGGGAAATGACCTATCGGAAATAATTTTATAAATCTACTGTAAATTGCGAATGCAGACTTTCCTGAAAGTTGTTGATAAATAATAGATCTGACCAGCGATTTTAAATAATTTTTCTGTGATTTAAAATCAGGGTTGCCAAATTTTTTAATTAATTTACTGAACCGTCGGTCTGATATTGTTAAATGCTTTAAAGCATTATCAATGTTAATAGTTACCAATCTTTGATCTTCTAATCTTTTTTTGTAATTTTAATAAATTTACTTACACTCATTAGAGCAATCGTTTCTCCTATCAAATTTAATGGTAAATCATCAACTTTTTTGAAACGAATACAAGATTTACCTGCATTTAATTTCTTTCCAGATTTTATATAGGCTTTTTCAAATTTATTGCGAATTTCAGGAACCATATAGCAGCCCATTAAATAAACTGACATATATTTTTTTTGGGAAGCCAATGCAGCATACATTAGTGGCTTACCATTGTATGTGTCAGGATAGATTTTTAATGGAACTTCGTAGGTAATCATACCCCAATTCATTACCTCTTCATAGCCGGATGGAAGGTTATTAATAATTGCCTGTCTGACGATTAAAAGTGGCTCCTTTCTGTCATCAGGAAGTTCACCTAAATACTGCTCTACACTATTTGCTGTCGAATGCATTAACTAAAATTACCAACAGAGTGGTATTAAATCAAATTAAGGTGGTAATTTTTCAAGTTATTTTATCTCCACTCTTTAGAAAAGAAGTAGGTTTATTAAAGTTAATTGTATAAAGTAATTTATTAATGGTAAATATATCAAGACTTGAGAAACTCGTTCCTATTTAAGCCAGTTATTTTTTCGATATCTGTAATCAATCCGAGATATCCTTTAACGACAATCAATATAGTAGTTAATAAAACAGCTACGTAACTTACCCATGTCATTGTTGAAACCTCTTTAGCAAATGAGGGCTCACCTGGGTTTGAAACAACTATTAAAGAAGCAAGAGCAAACTGAATAATTGAACTAATAAAAAATCCTGAGATAAGGTGATAGCCTGCTTTTCTAATTATACATTCGAATTCATATCGCATATCATCTTTGATGCAACTACTAATTTTATCATTATCAAATAGAACTTTGTTTAGCAAAATGTTTTTGAATGAACTTTGTCTGTATTTGCTCATTATGATAAACATTAGACCTAGCAACATTGGAAACATACCCTCTTTCAATATGAACCAATTTTTTGATAAACCAAATTTGGCTCCAAAAATTCCAATCCCACCAGTGAGAAGGATATTAATAAAACCTAAGATTGATATGAAGTTTATATTCTTTCGTTGTAGAAAATCATATAAGAAATAGATGACTGGAAAAATTAATGCAATAAGAAATACCATTGATGAAATATCAATTATTGTTAAGTTTTGATAAACCCACTGCTCGCCATGAAGCTTAGTTAAAATTTTATTAATCCATTTATTCCCATTTTTTAATATTATCACAGGAATTAAAATATTACAGAATAGACTTAAAATAGGATTTTCTTTAGTAGCCATTGATTTGCCTTAATGCTTCATAAAGTACAATCCCCACACTTGTTGCTAAATTTAAACTTCTAATATTTTTATTAGCCATTGGAATTGTACATGCGTTTTGCGGATATGTGTTTAAAATACTTTCTGATATTCCTGCAGTTTCACTACCAAAGATTATATAGTCATTCTCTAAATAAGCTCTATTTGTATAAAGATTTTTTGACTTTGTTGTAAGTAGATGAAAAGAGTTTTTAAATGCTTTACTACAATATTTATCTATGTCCGGGAAATACTCCCATTTAATATGATCCCAATAGTTTAGACCTGCCCTCTTTAGATACTTATCATCCATATCAAAACCCAAATCTCCAACAAGGTCTAGCTTTACATTGTTTGCTCCACATAGCCTAGCTATGTTTCCAGTATTTGGAGGTATTTTGGGCTCAAATAAAGATATCGTTAACATTCTAATATTGCCTTTATAATTTCTGATTAAATTTTGGAAATTATAAAATCCAAACCAAATAATAAAACTAATATTTTAAGTAAAAGGCGGTTCATCTCTTCAATTTACCTCATCCCCACTTTTTTACAATAAGGTGGTCTAATTGGGAATTACTTCATTCATTTAATAATAT
>CAZNQF010000182.1:3785-3942 GCA_964575125.1 uncultured bacterium | reverse complement strand
GTTAGTCAATTATTAAAAGTTGCAAATGCTCAAAAAGTTATGCCGCCTAAATCAACGTGGTTTGAACCAAAATTAAGAAGTGGGATGGTAACTCATTTGCTAAATTCATAAAAAAATATGTTAATATTAATTTCTGACCAATTTTATCCGGAGCTAG
>CAZNQF010000182.1:0-3775 GCA_964575125.1 uncultured bacterium | reverse complement strand
CTAGAAAAATGGATCGATTCAGGAGAATTTGACATAGCATTTTCTTTGTTTCCAACTTCCGTTAGTCAATTATTAAAAGTTGCAAATGCTCAAAAAGTTATGCCGCCTAAATCCACCTGGTTTGAACCAAAATTAAGAAGTGGCATGGTAATTCATTTACTAAATTCATAAAAAAAATATGTTAATATTAATTTCTGACCAATTTTATCCAGAGCTGGAGACAGAGTTGCAGGATTTTGGAAAAGTATCTAGAGATAGAGCTGACTATTTGTATGCAGATATCATTTTAATAAGGAGCACAACAAATGTAGATCGTATTTTCTTAAAAAATGCTAAAAATTTAAAGCTCCTAATAAGGGGTGGTGTGGGCCTTGATAATGTTGATATAGATATGGCACAAAAACTAGGTATTTCTGTTTGTAACACTCCCAATGCGTCTTCAATAGCTGTTGCAGAATTGGCAATAACTCTCATTCTCTCATTAACCAATCATATAGTTAAATCAGATAATACCATGCATAAAAATAAATGGCTTAAAAAACAATTAAAACGAACGGAGCTTTATGGTAAAACGTTAGGAATAATTGGTTATGGAAGAATAGGTAATGAGGTTGCTCGACGTGCGACTGCATTTGGAATGGAAATAATTGGATATCACTATCGACATATTAAAAGTAAATTTTGCGATGTAACTACTAATATTAATACAGTACTGGCTCAAGCAGATTATGTATCTATCCACTTACCATTAAATAATTTGACGAAAGATTTTTTTAATAAATCTATAGTAGATAAATGTAAAAAAGATGCATTTATCATAAACACCGGTAGAGGAGAAACAATTAATGAGTTGGCAATTTCAAATGCGTTGCATAATGGAGAGCTCTCTGGATATGCCTCAGATGTTTGGTGTAATTACCCACCAACAGACTCACCTTTAATGTCAGCTCCAAATGTATTGATGACTCCACATCTAGGAGCTTCCACAAAAGAATGTATGTCACGTATTGGAAATGAGATTATTCAAATAATAAAAAATTTTATTGAAAAATAATATTGTGTTTAGGAAAATACTATGAAAAATAGAGTATATAATTTTAATCCCGGCCCATCCACTCTACCGCTAGAAGTTTTACAGATTGTTCAGAGTGAATTATTGGATTACCGAGGAACAGGGATGTCAATCCTAGAAATTTCTCACCGTTCGGAAGAGTTTGAAGAAATAAACGATATGGCCATTCATTTAGCAAAAGATTTATTAGGATTGGGCCATAACTACCATATATTATTTATCGGTGGTGGAGCATCTTCTCAATTTGCAAATATCCCCTTAAATTTCTTAAGAGAGGGGTCGATTGCGAATTATGTAAATACAGGAACATGGTCAACAAAAGCAATTAAAGAAGCAAAAAATATAGGGAACGTTTCTGTTATTGCATCATCTGAGCAAGATGGTTTTACATATATCCCCAATATAAAGGACAGCGATATCACACAAAATGCAGCTTATGTTCATATAACATCTAATAATACCATTAAGGGGACTCAATTTCAATCAATACCAGAAACTGGTGACGTACCTCTCTTTGTAGATATGTCTTCAGATATTTGTTCCCGTGTTTTAGACTATAAGAAATTTTCATTGTTTTATGCTGGTGCACAGAAAAATTTAGGTCCTTCCGGTGTCACATTGGTCGGAATTAAAAAAACAATGTTAGATAAGTGTAATCATAATCTTCCTACCATGATTGATTATAGAACGCACGCAGAAAAAAAATCACTGTTTAATACCCCTCCAGTCTTTGCTATTTATATTTTAAAATTGGTTTTAGAGTGGGTAAAAAAAAATGGTGGCTTAACAGGTATTGAATCTATTAATAGAAAGAAAAAAGATTTGATTTACTCATGTTTGGATTCAGATAGTAACTTTTTTAATCCCACAGCAAAGATAGATAGTCGGAGCTGGATGAATATTACTTTCAGACTCCCCTCTCAAGAATTGGAAAAAAAATTCATTGTAGAAGGTAGAAACGCTGGATTGATTGGTTTAAAAGGGCATAGGAGTGTAGGAGGAGTTCGTATATCTTTATATAATGCTATGACAATAAAAGGAGCTGAAACAATTTCAGATTTCATGAAAGTATTTAAATCTAAACATAGTTGATTTTAAATGAAATATTTTTGTAATACATGATTTATGAATAAAACACCTCTACATGCTAAACATTCTGCTTTGGGTGCAAAATTAGTTAGTTTCAGTGGATATGAAATGCCAATATTTTATAGTGGAATTTCAGAAGAACACAGAGCAGTTAGAAATTCGGCTGGATTGTTTGATGTTAGTCATATGGGTCAAATTTTTATTAAAGGTAACAATAGAATGCAATTTTTGGATAAAATATTGACAAGTGATATATCTACACTCTCACCGGGATGTGCACAATATTCTGTCATGTGTAACAGTAATGGTGGGATTATTGATGATTTACTAGTTTATTGTTACAAAAATTATTTTATGTTAGTAGTGAATGCAGGGAACAAGAGAAAAATATTAAAGTGGCTAGAATCCAATAACAATAACAATAACAATAACAATATTGATATTGAAGATAAAAGCAGCAAAATTAGTATCATTGCAATCAAAGGACCAAAAAGCAGAAAAATTTTATCAAAGATTTTTGAAGAGGATTTAAAAGCATTATCTTTTTATAATTTTTTTGATACAAAATTTCAAAATAAGGGATTAACAATTTCTCGGACAGGATATACAGGAGAGCTTGGTTACGAAATATATTGTTCCAATGATATTGTGGTGCCCATATGGGACAGTCTTTTGGATTTTGGAAAGACAAAGGGATTAGTGCCCGCAGGGTTGGGGGCAAGGGATCTTTTGAGAATAGAAATGAAATATTGTTTATATGGAAATGATATAAATGATACTGTAAATCCATTTGAAGCAGGATTAGGTTGGGTTGTCTCGCTAGATAAAAAATACTTTATAGGAAAAGAAAAATTGGAAAACTTGAAAAGTAAAATATTAAAAAAATTAATTTGTTTTAAGATGGAGGAAAAAGCAATTCCCCGAAATGGGTATTCAATCATCAAAAGCAATAAAATTTTGGGAAAGGTAACAAGCGGAGGATTCTCATCGGTATTGAATCAGGGTATCGGTATGGGATTTGTTTCCAAGGAATTCAGTGGAGCTGGGAACCAAGTAGAGATTGATGTAAGGGGGAAACTAAAAAAAGCAAAAATTCAAAAGTCTCCTCTCTATCAAAATGGAACTTTATACGCATAATTTACTAAAAATATCAAGAAACTAATGAATAATCGAAAAAAAGAATTAATTGGGATATTAGTACTCATTTTATCTTTATGCATATTTGTCAGTTTATTGGCATTTGATTCCAATGAGGAGCCACAAATATCTCCTAATGTAAAATTAACAAATACAATGGGAATTATTGGAATTTATGTTTCAGATATGTTGATAAAAAAAGGATTTGGATATTCCGTATTTATTTTACCTTTTTTAGGATTTGTTTGGGGGTGGTGGTTATTTAGTCTCAAATAGCTTAATCTCTTAATATAAAATACTTTGTAGTGTATAGGGGCATTGATTTTGTTGTCAATCTCCTTGGGTCAAGTTACGATCTGGATTTATGGCAATGATCCGCCTGGTTTATTGTATTCTGGGTTTATGGGATGGGCTTTCGCTCAATTCTTGTATGATTGGTTGGGAAGAGTGGGAGCAGCTCTGATTTTAGTTGGAAGT
>CAZNQF010000181.1:1289-3982 GCA_964575125.1 uncultured bacterium | reverse complement strand
GATAATAGCTTCCCAAAGTTTGCCGACCGTCAGCGTGCCCCAAGTGAACCCCATAATAATTGCCACCAAAACCCCGAGACCTGCCGCTTCAGTGACAGTAGCGAGACCGCTATAAATTGTCCCCAACACTGCGAAGATCAAAACCGGCAATGGCCATATATCGACTAAACCACGGACCACCTCACCCCAACTTGGCTTCGAAGTCTCGGCCGGCACACTCTCTGGGTGAACTACCGCATACACCCCCACATAAAGACTGAACATTGCCGAGATCATTAAAGCTGGCAAAATTCCAGCAAGAAATAGCTTACCTACTGACACGTCCATCATAGCGCCGTAGATCAACAATGACAGGCTTGGCGGAACCATCAGGCCAAGTACCCCCGCACCAGCAAGAGAACCTAGAACCCGAGGTTTGTTGTAGCCGCGACGTCCAAGCTCCGGATACGCCACAGCTCCGACAGCTGCCGCCGTGGCGCTACTTGAGCCGCTAACCGCGCCAAACAGCATGCACACCCAAACATTCGTCTGCATTAAGCGGCCGGGCAATCGATAAAACAATGGTGACAATGCCGAATAAAGCCGATCACTAACGCCACCACGCAGTAGGATTTCTCCTAAATAGACAAACATTGGAACTGCGGCTAATGTGTAATCGCTAAAAACATTCCATACCGCAGGCACAGCCAACATTGTCAGGCCACCCGCCTGAAAATGTAAGATGATAAGACCGGTTAGACCGATTGCAGCGCCCAATCGAGCCCCACTCCCCATAGTGATGGCGAGAGCGATGACGATGATTATCCAGACCAACGATCGTTCCTCTAGCGCTTACTTAGAGTCGCGCTGGCTAATCAACTCGCGAACAATCTGAAGAATGTTGTCGACCACGATCAAAATCATAAGCGCGGACACCAACATCATCAGCCCCATCCAGGGATAAAGCAAGATCTCCGCCATTTCGGATCTTGAATTGTATTTGTAAGAAACGGCTGTGTAATTGTAGGACTCGAACAAAAATACGGCAGCGAATACAACTAAGATTGAATTAGCCACCGTCTTAGCAATTATACGGCCTAACCGGGGCAGACGATCGGCAAGTATGGTTATCCTCAGGTGGCTGTTATCGATTAATCCATTAGGCAAGGCCAACAGAAATGTGGTGGCCAACAGAAGGCCAACCAATTCATCAGAAAAATGAAAGGGCGCTCCAATGAAATAGCGCATGATAGCGCTTAGAACAACAAAAAAGGTTAGTAGTATTCCTGCGGCCGCGCTCGCATACATACCGATAGTAGACATCCACGCTACTGGTCGAGACACTTGTCGGCGCGGTGACTGCTCTGACATGGAAGATTTAAGCTAACCTTACAAAAAAATCTCGCATAACAACCCGTAGCCACCGACAAACCCCCCCCCCTTCGATGAAGGGGGAGGCTTAACGTAGTTCAACCTATCACTCTGGTGGCGTAAGGCCAAGCTTCTTCATCAAGCGATTGGCGTTATTGACTGTCTCAGGGCCACCTTTAACAGCCAACTTATACCAAGTGTCAAGTGCAGCCTTTCGGAATGCCTGGCGATCCTCATCAGAGAACCCTTCAAGAACTGTGAATCCGTGATTCTCCACGAATTCCCGAGCGATCTCATCCTGGAGCACTTGAGTGTCCTGCGCCAAGCTCCAACCGCCAATGAATCCAGCAGCTTCAGACACAACAGCCCTCAGATCAGCCGGGAGAGCATCCCATGCGTCTTGGTTAGCAAGAATAACATTGGGCACCGACGCATATGGCACGAAGTCACTGCCGTAATGAGTGACTTCCTGTATAGAAATCGTCTTCCCAGATGAATAGGCGTAAAGGGCGCAATCAACAACACCCGTGTTCAGGGCTACATACAGTTCATTCTGTGGAATAACCTGAGCCGAAGCGCCGAGCGAGTTGAAGGAGGTCATGACTTCCTTATTAAACACACGAAGTTTCCTCCCCTTTAGGTCAGCAAAACTCTTCGCCGGCTCCTTGCAGAAGATCGCTAAAGGAAAAGCACCACTGTGATGAAAACCGACGACCTGAACTCCCGCATCCGTAAAGAAATCGGTGTAGATTTCCTCCAGAATTGGGATCACCTGCGGGTGCTCGTCTGCCCTCAGAATAGAGCCTGTTGGATAAACGTTGGCAATTTGCGGAGCATCACGTCCCAGGATACTAGGAAAGATAATCCACATCTCGGCCGCACCACCAGGCAGTAAACGGAGTACGTCTACATCCTTGAGGCCGAGTGAACCCCCGTGATAGACAGTGACATTCAAGCGACCCCTGGCCTTCTCATTAATCCGACTGGCAAAGAGATCCATAGCCTTAGCCTCAAGTCGGCTTGGCACCCAGACACTATTCATTCGCCATTCAATGGTATCCGCAGATACGGTCTGCAAAGGTAACCCGATAAACATCGTAAAAGCGGCACTGACACCTAACATTCTCGTCAAAGTTTTCTTTAACATCGAACAATTTTTCATACCTGTGCCCTCCTAATAATTTCAGTTAAAAAGTGTTGGCCATCCTAAGTTTCCACTTCCCTATCACTGATTGCCTTAAAACTCCCTCACGTAATTCTGGGTCAAGGTGACGAATCTGCATAGAGTAAGTGCTGTCAAGTATAGTGCACTTTTTACGCTCACCATCCCCACTAATGCTGAT
>CAZNQF010000181.1:0-1279 GCA_964575125.1 uncultured bacterium | reverse complement strand
CACCTTTCACACTCACCTTTCACACTCACCTTACTCCACCATTACTGTTATGGTATTACCAAATTTAAACATCAGAACTGACCTAGTATTTAGAATACTATGGGGCGAAAAACAACAAAAAACCTGCGGAAAAATGGCTGACACCACGCCAAATTTATGCTTTTTTAGAGAATATAATCAGCTTCAAAGCTGTAAAGATTCGACTCTGGGGAGAGAACATCCATGAAGCACAGCACGCAGCGCATATTGACTACTCATACAGGCAGCTTGGCGCGACCACTTTCTCTAATAGAACTAATGCTCGCTAAAGAAAAAGGTGAACCCTATAAACAGGATGACTTTGACACTGCAGTTCAATCGGCAGTAAACGACGTCACACGACGTCAAATAGAAGCCGGAGTGGACATCATCTGCGACGGGGAGCAAGGAAAACCGAGTTATCTAACTTACGTTAAAGAACGACTGTCCGGATTTGAGACCCGCGAGTCCGAGGGGGGCGAGAATCCTTGGCAGGACTCTCGAGAAGTCCGCGCCTTTCCAGAATTTTATGAATGGAATGCCAAAACCAGAACAGGCATTGTTGCGCCACGTTCAACGACAGTCTGCACAGGGCCAGTCTCGTATATCGGAAAGAAAGCAGTACAAAATGACATTACTATTCTCAGCAACGCCTTAGATGAAATTGAACCCCAAGAGGTTTTTATATCAGCGATATCTCCCGCGGATATAGAAGGCCGCCAGCGCAACGAGCATTACGAGACCGCAGAAGAATTTTTGTTCGCTATCGCCGACGCGATGCACGAAGAATACCAAACCATCGTGGATGCTGGATTTCTGCTCCAGATTGATGACCCCCGCTTGCTTACTTACTATGTATCCAATCCAGAGTTGACTGTGGAAGATTGTCGCCGATGGGCGGAGGTACGAATAGAAGCTATAAACCACGCACTTCGAGGTATCCCACCAGAACAAGTTAGATTTCATACCTGCTACGGTATCAACATCGGTCCCCGGGTCCACGAGATGGCACTTGAGGATGTAGTAGATATTATGCTGCGAGTCAATGCAGGGGCTTATTCTTTTGAAGGAGCCAACCCCGCCCATGAACACGAGTGGCAGGTCTGGCAGGGTGTTAGTCTGCCCGATGAAAAGATTTTGATCCCAGGCGTGATATCTCACTCAACCAACCTTGTTGAGCACCCAAAGTTGGTGGCACAACGATTAGTTCGGTACGCAAACATCGTGGGCCGGGAAAATGTCATCGGTGGCAGCGACTGTG
>CAZNQF010000180.1:0-4026 GCA_964575125.1 uncultured bacterium | reverse complement strand
GTCCGTGGGTACCATGTCTGTTTCGAGGGGAGGCACTCACAGCCTGTATCACAACCCTGCAACACTGGTTGAGATTTCAGATCACATAATAAATGTGTGTTCGGCAGAGGTTTTTGGCATACCCTACACTCACATTGGTTGGATAAACAATGTTAAGGGTATAGGTGTAGTTGGAGTATCAAGCGAATTCTCAAAAGTATCTTACAAAGATATAGTTTTATCTAAGGAGCAGAGAATTGGTATTTCTCATGGATTTTATTTACAGAAGGATAGAAATTCAAGTTTGTCTGTGGGGGCAACCTTAAATCATTTTTCGTGGACCCTTGGCCCCTCCGCAGGAACGGTGGGAGATGGCTCAGACGGAATTCCAGGAGGGATGTCAAAGGCATGGGGATTGGATCTGGGGGTCATCAGTGTGCTAAGAAAAAAACATCGGATTGGTGCATACTTAAAGAATGCGATTTCCTCAACTATAGGTGAAGGAGGAACGGAGCAAAAGTTACCAAAAAGATTGTCCGCGGGGATAGCTTATAACCCTTTTGATGGTCTAATGACCTCCTTTCTATTTGAAAGGCTATCAAATCAAAATATTCAAATTAAAGGAAGTATTAATTTCGATATAAACTCTTCAGTTAGCTCTATTGTAGGGGTTCAGTCAAACCCAAATAGATTGGGAGCAGGATTATTTGTAAAATTTTCCAGAATTGAAATTGGATACGCTCTGTTAACCCATCCTGTGCTACCTATAGTTCATCAGACAGGGATAACATATAAATTTCAGGAATAATATTTTTTGAAGTCTCTAATTTCAATTACAGCTCTCTCATCTATCTTATTTGGTACATTTGATTTAAATAGAGCAACAAAGAACGAACTAGATAGCTTGCCCCTAAACTCTCAAAAAATTGATGATATTTCTAATTTTATAAATCAAAGAAATGGAATTAATACTATATATGAACTACTAGAAATTCCATCAATATCAATTGAAGATATAGCAAATATAAGAGGTCTAGTGGAGCTACAGCCATACGCTCAATCTGATTTTGTTAAAGAACAAAATTTATCGTCATATAAAATACAGCAGTGGTTGGCAGCTGAAGGAAATATGGAGGGACTATCTGATGTCTGGTTGGATAGAATATTTCAGCCAACAGATATAAATACAATGAGCCATGATGATCTGAGCGCTCTACCAAATTTAAGCCCCGTTGATGTTGCTGCGGTATTGAAACAACAAAAAAGGGGAGAAATTAAAGGTCTATTTGAGCTAAGAAATGCTCCGGGAATTAGCTATTGGGGCTATAAAAATTTAAGAGATTTTGTAAAATTTGATACCCAGACAGACCAAGCTCCAAAGCTTCATGGTAGATTCTCTCAAATGATTAGAACAGTACCCGTTACTACTAATCCCGATGATGAAGGTACAGTTAGTGCTTTTAAAAATTCAAGTCGCCCAGAAATTTTTCAAAAAATGTCATTTCAGTTTGGACCACAAATTAAATTTGGATTTTCACATCATCAAAACATGGGTAATCCTAAAGGGATTTTTACCCGAAAAGCTTTTGGAGCTGTAGAAAATATTGATCTTGGACCTATACGTTTAGATAGAATGATCATGGGAAATTTTTCTGCCTCATTTGGTCAAAGTGTAATCCTTGAAACTGGCGATTACTTCTCTCCTCGACGTACAGGGTTTGGATTTACTAAGAGAGCTAGAGGTGTGTTTGGAGATTTAACGCGCTCTGACCAGTATATTATGAAGGGCATTGCAACTCAATTTTCTAATTCGTTTTTTAGAAGTGTATTTTTTTACTCTAAAGCTCCCCGCGATGCGGTTGTAAATAGAGATAGCTCATTTTCAACATTAATTGTGATGCATCCGCGACTTCCTCTGGGTGCTAATGAAGATACACTAAAAATTGTATCTCCACTTACTTCATCAGTCAACGAGATAACATGGGGAGGGAATCTAAAAATTATGCCTCTGCCAGGTGCCCACTTTGGGGTGACATTTTATGAGAGCTTGTATGATAGGGTATTAGACCCTCAGGTAATTGAGACAATCACCGGAGGCGATGGTGACAATGAGCCTGGACTAGACTTAGCATCTGACACTAATGACTACGATGAATATTCTGGAGATGCATTCTATCAGAGCTATATGTCAAACTCAGCTGACCCGGAAATTAATGCTATGTATTCTTCTTCAGGGGAATCACCTATTTGGGACGAGGCCAAAAGTTTTCGAAGAGTAATCGGATTCAATTATGGGTTTGTTCTTGGTAATGTGTCTATACAGGGTGAGTATGGAGAGCTATCAGAAAATAGGGATATTACTACCTTGAATGATGAACCAAATGCATTTGTAACAAGTTTGTATGCTCAATTTGATAATCTAAACTTCTTGGTTTTATACAGAGACTATGACCTAGAATTTGATAATCCATATCAACGGTCGTTCTCAAACTACCAGCGCTATAAAACAAGCATTTTTGAGGATGGTTATTGGTTGGAAGACCCTGTATATAGTTATTTATATTCAGGTAATCCTCAGCCCCAAGCTGAGAGGGGCATTTATTTTTTCACGCGCTATCAGTTTCATCGCTCTTTTGTTGGATATGTGAACTGGGATACATGGACAAGAAAAGCAGATGACGCAAAGTATTACCGCACCGTTTTTACTGTTGACTGGAGGCCGGTATTTAACTATCGGATCAATATTAGACAAAAGTGGCAGGAGAGAGGTGCCTTTGATATATTTCATCCGAGCCCCTTTGATTCTAGGGAAACTCGTGTTCGTTTTCGTCTTAGATTATCTCGATTTAATCAGGTTGAGCTATTGTATTCTCGTGGATACACTACTTTTTCTCCTCGACCACGGCTTACAGAATCTATTTATTCAGGAGCAAATATGACCGTTGGAGATATAGGTTCTCCGGATGAATCATTAGGAATTAGTGGAACTCATAACTTTTCTGAAAAAATGATATTAAAGGGTGGTGTTTTGTTTGTTCAGGGATTTTTATGGAATTTTGAGGATACAGATTTTAGAATTTTTTCTGCAGACCATGGGGCAGTGCATTCGTGGATATCCTGGCAGATTGCTCCCGTTAATAATTTTTCTATGAAATTAAAGATAAGCCAAACCAATTACAAATCGTTTTCAACAATTACATCTGGAAAAATGGATTCAGGTATTTGGATATCAAACCCTACTGTAAATGAAAGCGAAACAGATTTTAGATTGCAAATAGATTATGCGCTATAATATTAGAACACTTAGTTTATTAATTGTGATTTTTGGGCTCCTATCCAATGGACTATCACAATCATTTTTTAATCGTTTAAACGGTAGCGACCCATATATATCATCTGGAAGGGCCTTTGCAATGGGAGGAACAAGTCACAGTGAAAACTCGACCCACCTATTACTGCTAAATCCCGCAGGTTTATGGAGATTGGGGAGCGGTCTCTCTTTTGAATTACATCAAGGTGGAAGCTCAATTTTGGAACGTAGAGGATTTGATATAAAAGATTTTTTTGGTGATTACCTTACAACTTCTGATTATGTTGTAAATCATACATATAGATTTTCTTCGGGATTTGGAATTTCAGGGGGCAAAGAATTTGGATCTTTATTAATAACGACAGCACTTTCATCAAGCCCTTTCACCTCATTCTCATATAAGTATATTGAAGAGGTTAGAGGGAAAATGACTTTTGATGATGGAATAATCGGGAATAAGGATCCCCTTTTGGGCTATCACCACTATGAGGTTAAGGGACAGTTAAACCGAATCTCATTAGGTTTGGGAGTTAGATATATTATGGATGAATCAATTAATTTAAACTTTGGACTTGCATATCATAAAATTCCTGAGTCTTCTGTTCATGTTTTGTTTAGCGCTGATACTCTGCAATCTATGGATTGATTTTTAGCAACTATTAAACCAGCTGATATTACAACCCAAACTTATGGGAGTAATTTTTTGAGTTATGCTGTTGAAATAAATTTTGCACAAA
>CAZNQF010000179.1:0-4035 GCA_964575125.1 uncultured bacterium | reverse complement strand
ATTAGATATCCAGGAACAGTTAGAATTAGGCAAACCCTGGGAAAAGATTGCTTCTAACTGTTTCACAGATTCACTTCTGGCGTCCAACGGTGGTGATCTAGGATTTAGAAAATTGGGAGAGCTCGATCCAGCATTTGAACAGATTGCTTTTCAATTAAATGATGGGGAGATATCACAACCAGTTATGACAGGAGACGGATACAGTATTATCCAACTACTGGAAAAAGAATATAATCCATTTTTTATTGAAAATGAATATTTACAGATGAGAGACAGATTAGAAATTATTGCCAAAACTTATAAAAAACGTCCTGCTGTCCGTGAATATACTGATCGGCTTTACAATGAACTAAGGCTCGTGTTTTATCACAAAAATTTATTACAACTACTCCCTGAAATTAAATTCTTAAATGGTGCATCTGTAGAGATACAATCTATCTCAGCCAATCTACCTATTGTAAAATCATTATCGTTGAATACATATTGGACATCTGCAGATATCATGGAAAAATGCAGAACCCTATCTCAAGGAAAAATCGCTCGGTTTAATTCGGTTGAAAATGCAAAATCTATCATATCAGGCTTATGGGTAAGAGAGATGCTTCTCAAAAAAGCGTCTCAAGCAAATCTCCACCGTGATCAGAATTTTATGGAACAAGTTGACGAATTAAAAAAGCAGTATACTGTTCAAAAAATATTTAATGGAATTAAGAATTCTGATGTTGAACATAATGACTCCATTAGATTCAATTCGTTTCAGGATTTCATTGAAAGCTTGAGAAAAGCAAGTGATATCACTATTGACAGTACGATAGTGAAAACCTTTATTCTTGAAAATAGAATTTATATATGAGAATACTTACATTACTTGCAATAACATTAGGTTTTGCTTTAGGAGGAACTACAGGGAAATTAACTGGCACTGTAACAAATAAAAATGATAACACCCCTCTTGTTGGGTGTAATATCATCATCCTGAAAACAGATCTGGGAACAGCATCGGATGCTTTGGGTGAATTTACAATCTTAAATATCCTACCCGGTATTTATTCTGTAAAAGCCATGATGATTGGATATCAATCTACAACTTTAACACAAATTCCCATTTCAGTTGACAAAACATTCAGATTGAATTTTTCTATGGATGTTCAGGCTGTTGAAGGTGAAGAAATAACAGTGGTAGCAGACCGCGGAAGCATACAGTTTGACAGAACAAATTCAGAGGCTAGAGTAACCTCGGATGTGCTAGAGACCATGCACCTGACAGAAGTGAGTGATGTCATTAAACTTCAAGGCGGTATTACTCAGGATGAGGGAGGTGGAATACACATTCGTGGAGGCAGGGGAAGCGAAATAATTTATATGGTTGACGGAATGTCAATGACCGATGTATATGATGGTGGAATTTCAGTCGCATTGGAAAACGACAATATCCAAGAACTGCAAATAATAAGTGGAAACTTCAACGCTGAATATGGAAAAGCAATGAGCGGTGTTATTAATATGGTAACTAAGGATGGAGAAAATACATTTGGAGGTTCACTAAACTATTATTCAGGGGACCATGTGAGCGCTGATCCTGTTTTCCGAGATTTAGACACCTATTCACCATTCAATGATATAAATATTGCAGGATCACTGAGCGGACCAATTATAAATAATAGACTTACATTTTACAGCTCTGGCCGTTTATACCGTTCGGATGGATGGTTGAATGGATTGGATACATTTACTATGTATGGAGATACAATATTCGTTGATGAAAATAATGATCGTGTTCGGAACGTGGAAGAACCATATCACGATGAAAACAATAATGGTCATTGGGATGACGGAGAATTTTTTGTTGATCTGAATGAAAATGAAAGCTGGGATGATTCTGAAGCTACAATATTACCTGAGATCAAACCTATGAATTGGATATACAAATGGTCCACTCAAAACAAATTCACTTTTAAAGTAAGTCCAAGGGTAAAACTAAGATTTAAATATATTTTAAGCCACAACGAGAATCAAAACTATAATCATCACAGACGTCTCACACTTGGAGGAAGAAATACTCATTTCAGTAATGGAGAGATCATCGGATTAAATCTTTCCCATTCTATATCTTCAACATCCTTCTATGATTTAAATATATCTCAAATCAATAAATCATATAAAAGTTACGTATTTAAATCACCGAAAGATTCAAGATATCAAATCCCTGATGACTATTATTTTTCATTCATGGGGCAAAGTCCCGACCATCCAAATGGACAGTGTGACGAGGGAGAGATCTTTCATGATGAAGATGAAGATAATATCTGCGATGTCTCAGGTGGTGAACATGATGAATGGTACTATGACCAGTCTGACTTTAAATATGGTGAAGCAGTAGTAGATTCGGAATATAATCTATTTAATTACTATCCTCAGCATTCATACGCTCGATGGGGATTGGATATGAGCAGATTCTTTAGAAAAACTGTAACAAAACAGATCAAGTTTGATTTCACTAGCCAGATTAACAAATACAATCTCATCAAAGTTGGTATTGAATATCAGTCCCACAGCCTTGAGCTAGATAGTTACGCTCTTATGGATTCTTCTGAAAATGACCAAACCTTTACACCTGTAATACCTACTTTAGGAAATAAGTTTGATCTATCTGGGAATTCAATCCCTCAATTATTTTCCCCACTTGAATTAGTTGATCATATACCATCATGGGTAACTCACTTTCATCCCAACAGATCCTACTACTTAAACTCACCCAATGAATTCTCTGTTTATATACAGGATAAAATTGAATATGGAGACATGATTGTAAATGTTGGACTACGCTACGATTATTTTGACCCCAATTCATGGGTTCCCATGAACTCTCACGAACCTTATATCCAAAATCCCAGAAATCCGCGTTTAGACTCTCTCTCTCTAGAGGAACGACTTAACATTGACTGGGGTAGCTATTCACACTTCGACACTAATGATTCAATCTGGGTAAGATACAGTGATTTCGGTGGATTTATTGATAATGAGGGGCTACAAAATAAAAAGGGGTGGTACAAAAAGACCACCACCAAGTCCCAAGTTAGTCCACGATTGGGAATCGCTTATCCTATTTCAGATAGAGGTGTTATCCACTTCAGCTATGGAATGTTTTATCAGATTCCACAGTTTGAACTGTTGTATACCAATCCCGGCTATAAGATGCCGGAAACCAGCGGAAAATTTGGTATTTATGGAGACCCCGATCTGGAACCTCAAAAAACAACCAGCTATGAATTAGGTCTCCAACAAGAAATTACACGTGATTTGAAGTTAGAAATAACCGGCTATTTCCGTGATGTAAGAAATTGGGTAGCGACAGGAATCCCCATTGATCTAGGTGCTGGATCCTCTTATTTTAAATATGTGAACAAAGATTATTCAAATGTACGAGGTGTTATCATAACGGTGGATAAACATTTCACTAACTACCATGGATGGCACATAGATTATACCTTTCAAACTGCTGAAGGGTCTAACTCCAATCCGGATGAAGAATTTGGTGCTATTTTAGATTATAGTGAACCAAAGCGCTCCATTATTCCATTGAACTGGGACCAGAGGCTTACATTGAATGCATCTGTTTACACAAGCTATCATGGATGGGGAGGGCATATTCTGATGCAGTATGGCAGCGGATATCCATACACTCCATTTTATTCTAGCGCATCATCTCAAGGGCAAACTTTTGCAAATGTTCTTATCCAAAACAGTCGACGAAAACAATCAACGATTAATTTTGACTTAAAACTATTTAAAGATATTAGGCTTGACAATTTTTTAATTAGTCGTATTTATCTAACTATAAACAATTTGTTTGATACGAGAAATGAAATCACTATTTGGGGCGATACAGGGCGTTCAAGTGGTACCTATGAACAAAGTCTAGCTGAACAGAATGATGACGGGAATCATCTGAGACCTAATACCATCTCTGATTATTTCAACCATCCTGAATGGTATTCTGAACCGCGAAATATACAGTTTGGAGTTCAAATTTCA
>CAZNQF010000178.1:3307-4042 GCA_964575125.1 uncultured bacterium | reverse complement strand
GATGTATAGGATATATCATGACCTGGTTTTTCATTAGGGTGCTTATGTATAATATTTAATAGTCCATTGTGTGCGTTAGGGCCGTACAACGCAGAGCTCGGACCAAAAACCACTTCCAATCGCTCAATATCTTCCATTATGGTTGGGAACGTGTTATTGTATGCGGTCCTGAAGATTGGGTCGGAAAACTTTTTCCCATTTAACAGCGTAACAAAACGACCATTAAACACTGCCATGAATCCCCTTGTGTTAATGTTGGTTCTGCCGTTACCGGCCTGGTAAACATCAACCCCTTTAACCTTGCTAAGAGCATGACCAATATCATTTCCAGCGAATTCTTTTATCTTCCTTTGGCTTACCAGAGCAACAGTTATGGGTGCATCAAACACTTTTTCCTGTGATTTAGATGCAGAGACGATAACCTCATCATAGTCCAACAGCTTAGGGATCAGTTTGATCATGACATTTGAAATATTTGCACCTTTCAATATCTTATCTTCGCTCTCATCAGCATCTATTCCTAACTTTTCAATATTCCCTTGATTGTCCAATTCTTCCGAGTCAGTCTCAAATCTAGAAATATAGAACTCTATTTTCTTTTGGTAATAACCAATATAATCAATTCTCAGATCATATTTACCCACGTCCAACTGTTGAATTTGGAACCGTCCATCAATATCCGTTGTTGCTCCAATACTGGTACCCTGAATGAGTATATTTGCACCGGGCAGAGGT
>CAZNQF010000178.1:0-3280 GCA_964575125.1 uncultured bacterium | reverse complement strand
CATATTAATTCTCATTATTTATTTTACTGTAAAATTCAGGTCTTCTTTTTAAGGTCTTTCCAGCAGGCATCACACACTCTCCTAATTCCTCATCCCATACTCCACAATCACCCCCATCACAGTCAAACACATTTCCTTCAAATTCCTCGCAACTAAAATTAACTCCCCAGGTTCCATCGTCACACCAGCCATCTCCGACCCAATCTGTTATTATCCCATCACCAGATATATCTGTGCAGCTCCCATCATCGAAACAACAATCCAACCCATCTGCCATAAATTCCATACAGGCAGAGCTATTAGTTTGAAAACATATTCCGCTGCAATCCCTTGTGCTATTTCACTCACCTAAATCTCTGTCACTTGCTCCACAATCACCGAGGTCACATTTATATTCCTCACAACTAAAATTTACTGTACCTGCCTCATCACAGGTATTATCACCGAGCCAGCCTAAATAGTCAAGATAGGGATTCCCAACGGGCGTTTCACAATCAACAGCATCAACAGATACATCGATGTTTATCGTGTATTCTACAAAGAGAGTATCAGACGCATACTCCGACTCCGGACATTCACCGTCCCACTCTAGGCAAGCAACAGAACCTAAAGATGTTAGAGCATTAAAATTTTCCTCGCCCCAGATTTGTTTGAGAGCACAATTGTCTATTATTTCAGTTAGGTATTTGGTGCAACTTACAGTTGTGTCCAAACATATGCTCTCCGCCGATATATTTTGATAATCGTAACAGTTGCAGGATTGAATTCCGGGGTCGGAAATACACTCTGGTATGTCACATAAACTGTTATGGGTTATTACAAAAAGATCGATATTCTCCAATGCATCACACACTGATGCTGGTAAAGATGAAAAACTGTTACCGTTGATAGCAAGTGAATTATGGTTTTTATTTTTCCAAAGAGCTTCAGGAACGGGCCCGGCAAGTCTATTATTTTCAAGGTTAATTTCCGTCAACCGGTCCAAGTATTTAATTTCATCCGGGATAACGGTTAGATAATTTTTCTTTAACTTTAGTTTATTTAAATATTGTACTCCCTCAATCTCACTTGGGATTTCATACAGATAATAACCATCATCCTCACCATAGGGTGTTCCACCCTGGTGAGATAAAGACCGCAATCTGCCGTCTGTCCATATCTGTTCTCCGACATCTTTTGGGTCCACGGAAACAGATGGTGAGCTCGTATATCCTTGCGAATTATCAATCAATTTTTGAAGGAATAGGATGTCTCTGTCATCATATCCATCATTATCGGCATCAACCAACTCGGCCGACTCCGGCTGTAATATTTGATCACAAGATGGAATTAAAAAAATAAGATTCACTATAAATCCTATTGAAACAATTTTACGGATGGGAATTGATTTAAACATGTGTTGTCCTGATTATTTGGTTTTTATATGAGAATTGGTTAGCCATTCCAAGGGGTGAATTTATTATAATTGTAATGTAATATTCACAGTTTTTTATGGGTATTCCATTTTAATAAAAAAAGAATTTTTCAGTTTAAATAAGCTTTTACAGCTTCGGTTTCATCGGCAAATACATTTGAGTACTGATCAAGGCCCATGATTATAAATGTTTTATTCACCATGGGTGAAAGATTGAATGACCCCAATGCGCCTTCTACCGTTTGTAATTTTTGAATGACTTCCAACAAAATGGAAACACCCAGACTGTTCACAAGCTGTGTATCTTTAAAATCGATTAAAAAGTGAGTTCTACCTTCTGCTATTTTTTCTTCACAGATACTGATTATTTCCTTCCCCAAAAGATTGTTTAAATATCCATGGGTGCGGAGGATGACAACTCCTCCCTTCTTTTCCTGTACATCTACACTAAACATTTCACTCATAAATAAAATCAGTATTTTACTTTAAAAATATTGATGGGTTTTTCTTTTCCCTTTACCATTATCGGTTCAAGTTTTTCCAAATTAAATTTTTGGCTTGTTTCTTTGGCCGTATTTTCAGAAATTATTATTTCATAGGGTTTGGCAGCAGAACACAACCGAGCACCTAAGTTTACTGTATCACCAATAACCGTGTAATCCATCTGTGTTTCGGAACCGATGTTTCCCGAAACTACCTCCCCAGTGTTCAATCCAATACCAATATCAATTTCTTTTAAATCTTGAACTTTACGGTCCTTATTTAATTTTTTTAATCTCTCCATCATTTCAATGGCTGTCATTATTGCTCTGTCCGAATCATCTTCTTTCTCTAGTGGAGCTCCATACACAACCATGAGCTCGTCACCTACAATCTTATCCAGTGTACCGTTGTACTTGAAAATGATATCCATCATAGCTGAAAAATATTCATTTAATGTTGTTACAACATCATGAGGAGTTAATTTTTCTGATAGAGAAGTAAATCCCCTGATATCACTAAAAAGAATAGTGATATGTTTGCTTTCTCCTCCCAGCTCAAGGGTCGCACCCTCTGCGAGCAATTCCTCAACCACATTATCAGACACATATCTTTTAAATGTATTCTTAATTCTCCGTTCCTCTGATATATCTTCAATAGTAATTACTGCACCATTCAACTCTCCATCTTGATCCATCAGGGGTGCGCATGTAATATTGATTCGTGCATCCTCTCCTACGCTAAGACAGGGAATATCCATCTCCAATGTTATTTCCTGACTTTCAAGGGTTTTTTCAATAATATTCTGAATATTTTCATCCTCCGGAAAAATCATTAAATATGGATTGTTGACAGCGTCCTGCTTATCCAGTTTTAATATTTTCAGGGCAGCTGGATTTATAGATTCAATCTCGCCTAGGAGAGAGAGCGTAATAACACCATTTGCTATACTATTTAAAATATTTTCATTGTAATTTTTTGTTTCCAGAACACTGGTAAAAAGACGGGCATTTTCAAGTGCTACACCTGCCTGACTTGCAAACGCGGTAAGCATCTCAAGATCTGACTGTGTAAACGGAACAACACCCTGTCGGGTTTCCTTATCTAAAATACAGATCAATCCTAAAACCTCAGTTTTACTTTTTATAGGAGCAATCATGAGGTTTTCATTTTCAAATGCTTTTTTTAATTTCTCATCCTCAAACTGATTTAAAAGTATTCCCTCCATATCTTTGAAACATGGCTTAAGTAATTCATGATTTTTGGATATAACCACTTTTTTCAAGGATTCCTGATCTAAATTGAATTCACTTGATAGTTTTAGAAACGGTGTAAATTTATCTGTAAAAAAAACTGCTCCAGCCGACGCGTTTAAAATTCCAACAG
>CAZNQF010000177.1:528-4048 GCA_964575125.1 uncultured bacterium | reverse complement strand
GAAGCAGGGCGAACCCACCCAGACTGGGACCTCTGAATCCGTCATCTCAGGGAAGGTCGCACGGGCGCGGTGCTCGTCAATTAAAGCACGGAAACTTTGAACGAAAGCACTCATTTCAACCCTCAATCTCCCCTCTAAATCGTGACTGAACAGGTATCCGTGATGCGATCGCATCGGGCACCCATTGCCTACACCCTGCATCGTGTGTTAATTCATGCAACGCAATAACGCACAAGAAAACAAGACGAACCTAACCGAGAACGCCACCGGCTACTGTGAGAATGGACACAAGCTCACCGGCCCGCCCTTTGCGGTGGGAGAATACGGCCAAGGATGCCTCGAACCATCCTGTATCCACCACGTCTGCATCCTCGTGGATCGAATCATGGAGTCGTCGATACCTGGGTATATTTGCGCACTCCATAAGCACACATCGCCGCTGACTGGGAAGGTGGGTACCTACCTCGAGGGCTGCGACGGAACAGGAGTGGCCAAGGCATACTGTGCAGAGGGGCATTTCATGGTCCATCGACCTTCACAGACTCAGGGCCGTGCTATAGGCTGTATCCATCCGATCTGCGAGCACACGGTCGGCATTCCTCAATCCCCTAGGAACACTATAGAGAAGCAAATGGCATACGACAAGGCTCGTGGTGCCTACAGGTCCAGAACCTTCTTGGAGGCAACTTTGAAAATGAAAGACATTGAACCACGAGAATCAATTGAAGGCATGCTCGAACAATATGAAGAGTGGAAAGAATCACAGAAGGTAGTCGAAGACGATGGCAAGATCGAGATCGAAGTCCCCCATGGCGGACCAGACAGAATGCCGGCGCGATACTGGCTGCAGAGACTGGCCTCGAAGGAGGAGAACACCGCTCCCGAGGGCGCCGAGGAGATCATCACCGTAAGTCCCGTGCCAGGAATTGAAGTCAGAGTTGTCAATCCATCAGTTATTGATGAATTGACAACCTCCCTTCCTAGGCAAGAAATGAAACTGTCTGCAACTTCATCCACGGAAGTTGTCAATGACAACGACTCAACAACAACCAACAGGGAAGAAACCACTCCGGAGGTGGTGTAAGCATGGCAGGACACCCCGACGACACCGAGGACTTCGCTAGGAGGATATCCGAACTACTGCAGGTCTCCATTCCTCTCAGGGTGGCGAAGGCCATACCCTCAGATGTCGGGCACGGCCGAGTCCGTGTGCCACTTCACCTCTGTCCGAGCCTATCGGCGGGCGATATCGTCGAGATCATCCCGCAAGACTGTGCCGAGGGCAGTAAGAGTACGCAGGGCATCGTCTGGCGCTGTCGTCCAATAGACGACGAGCTGGGCGTTGTCAGGATCGATGGGATCATCAGGAAGAACGCAGGCATCAGTCTGGGCGACCGCGTCAGCCTCGCCAAGGTCGAGCCGCGACCGTGCGAACTGCTGGTCATTAGCCCGAGTACCGGTCGTAGTGAGAAAGTAGCCTTCAAGAACGACATCTCCGGATTCGCGAGAAGGGGTCTGAAGAAGCGCCCGTTCGTCGTCGGTGACCGGGTATTCATACCGGGATTGACCATTTTCAACGAAGCCTTTCCATTCGAAGTGGTCGACACCTTGCCCGAAGACGAAATTGTAGTAGTTAACCCTGATACTGAGATAATTGTGCTAGAGAATAGCGACCCTTTCCGCGAGTTACAATACCCAGAGTGCGAAGTAGAACCAGAGGAGGTCCCGGAGGACTCCTGCTCTGAGGACGTTACCGACGATGCCGAGGGTAGTGAGTCCGAACTCATTCTCGGTGTCGCTATCCCTGTAGGGGAAGACTTCTCTATCGAAAACGACGGCCTAGTGCTAACTCTCAAGCATACGGATGACGCAACTATACTACTATCTCTGGTGAGTGTTGTCGACGACTTCGATGACGACGACGACTCCGACGATTGACCGCTAATGAAATATAGATACACGAGGGGTACAGTACTCAGGTGGTGAATGGAAACTATGCTTCGCACAGGCTCAGAAGATTCGCCAGGAGTCACCGCCAGACTTTCCGGCCCTTATTCTGTAACTGTGATATTTGATCACTTTGAAACTGCTAGACGTTTTGAGCAACGCCTTGAGAACAGCGAGTATTGCACAACGATTAATCAAGAACAAGTGACAAGGGCAACAGGAGAAAATGATGAACTAGAAAGCATGGAGAGAATAGAGAATACTCTTAGTGACCCAGACGCTATTGAGGAACTCAGAGGAATTCTGAATGAAGTATTTACCGATACCACTCTTGGTGCCACTCCATGCACCGCTCATGATGAATTGGGACCCCAGGCACTCGCGAAGACAGCCGTAGAGATACTGCGTGGCGAAACTTGTGTTATCCGGTCCTCTACTAGTAGGGGTTGCCGTGGGAAGGACGTTATGAACATCGAACTGTGTCGGGTTGGTGAGAGGGAACTTGTGGGAGAAGATCCTAGTTCGTCCCACCCTTCCCGTTATACCATCAATCGCGGTGAGATTCCTGGAAGCCAAATCCTGAGAGAGCACAGTTCAAACCCGTCGTCAAGCGTATCCACTCGCCCTAAGAATTACATCACCGAAACGATTGCTCTCAAAATTGACGACTGTCAGTGGGATCAAAGTGAGGACTATGCAACAAGTCCAGACGAGTACGGTAATGTCCTGCGTGCAGCTCTCATACGTGGATTAATTGAAGAAGTCATGCGACCACTTGCGGACCATCTCCAGATTCCTCAAGATGAAGATGCGAGAGACGAAGCCGGGCGAATTGCTTCAGAATGGCTCAGTCAAGGAGCCCGTTTTGAAGACGGATTTGCAAATACGGAAATGAGTCGTAGTGTGGGTCTCAACTCCGAATATCTAATGCACTATGTGAGAATCATCCTCCCTTCAGAACCACATGGAGTGGACCACGACGGAGCCGAACAGTTACTTCAACATCTCCACTTTATTGATGAGTTTCCCAGAGATGACGATGACGGTAGTTTGGCTTGGATGCCTAGGACGCCAAACACCTCTGGGCTTAGAGCTGCCCTCTGGTGGCGCGATGGTGAAAGCCAACTGATCAGGGACATGCAGCAGCATCGCGAGGGACATCTGCAGATAACTCCCTTCTCCAACTCTCCACAGAGCAATATTCGGGATGGCCCCGGAGACAAAACCATTGGCGAATGGAGAGAAATCTACGCCCAACATATGACAGGTGAAGCCGCAGTTAATCGACGGGATGAATTCGAAGTTGATATGTTTGAACAAGCAATCCATCACACTTGGTGGGAGAATGGAGGCAGGGCCGTAATCGAAGGAATCCTGAATACCTCTGGACAGCGCCAAGTGACCAATCCGACGAAGGGAGCAATTCGTACTGCGGAGATAATACATGACATACCTTGTGATGAATGCGAAAGCGAGATAGGAAATTATTGCAATTCGGACGATCCCGAAGAACTTTATTCACCTGACGAGCATGACATTGTCTACAACATACACGAGGATAGAGTTAGGTGTT
>CAZNQF010000177.1:0-503 GCA_964575125.1 uncultured bacterium | reverse complement strand
ATTTCACCAAGCGAATCAATGAAACCTTGGGCGCCTTTTCTTTCAGGGCGCCGCTGGGCGTCCTCAACACCCCCCATACAGTATGCAGCCTACCGAACTAGTTGAGGGGAGTACTCTGCGTTCATTGGATGTCGTGATGGAGGATGAAGACGGCCGCCCCCTCTCACTAGAGCGTGTAAGCCTGTGCGAGCAGGATGACAGTGTCTGGGAATGGGACCCTCAGCCACACAGCCCCGATGATCGCAGTTTGGATAGGGGATGGTGGCCACCCGTTCACGTCAATCAAACCCGGAGACAACTCGAAGCCGTCGCCAAAGCCCTAGAATCAGCTGGCTTCCACCGAGCGGTCCTGCGATGCGAGCCACCTAATGGTCCTGCGATGGCCCTAGGCCTCATTACGCCAGAGAATCTCCGACTCCTGGCTCAAAATGCGATCGCATACAATGAGGAATAGGGGGGGGGGGGGGGGGGGGGGGGGGGGGGGGGGGGGGGGGGGGGGGGGG
>CAZNQF010000176.1:0-4055 GCA_964575125.1 uncultured bacterium | reverse complement strand
AATTAATTAAAATAAATAATTTAAAGAATAAAAATGGAATGGTATTTTCAAATGGAATGTTGAAAAATGTTAAAAATATGATAATCAACTATTTAACAACATTCCATAAATCTCATTTATATAGACAGTCAGTTAATTCAGAATCAGTCAGAATAGAGTTAGGACTAAATAGAAATTGGTTTGATTATATCTTAACCAATTTTGATAAAGAAGAAATAATTATAAAAAAGGGTAAATTAGCTCTTTCGTCACACGAAGTAAAACTGAACGATTTTGATGAAAAATTATTGAATAAAATCAATATTCAATTTAGCCAGAATAAATTTACCCTTTTTTCTGTAAAGGAGATATCTAAACAAATTAGTTGTGATTATGAACAAACTTTAGAATTTTTACATATTTTAAAAAGACAGGGATCTTCCATAAATATCACAGGTGAATTATGGTTAAGTAAGTCAGATTTGGACTATTTGATTGAAGATATAAAATTGCATTTTATATCAAATGAAATTTTAACTATTTCAGATTTTAAAAGCATTACACATCTGTCACGTAAAACGGCCATTCCATTATTAGAGTATTTGGATAAAAAAAATATTACCTATCGAAAAGGGAATGATAGAATTCAAGGTGCAAATTTTCCAAAAATAGTTGAAATAGTTTGATTTAATAATTAAAATGAATAAAACAGAATCTGGATTGAAAGTCAATAAACGAAAGAAAGATAATCTTTCAGGGACCCCATTAATGCGACAATATGGGGAAGTAAAATCTAAGTACCCTGATTGTATTGTATTATTTCGTATGGGAGATTTTTTTGAAACTTTTAATGAAGATGCAATACTTACTGCCAAAATTTTAGGGATAGTACTAACAAAAAGAGCAAATGGTGCTGCATCTGATGTCCCCTTAGCTGGTTTCCCTCACCACGCAATCGATAATTATCTACCTAAGATTGTTAATGCTGGACATAAAGTCGCAATTTGCGAACAGGTTGAAGATCCGAAGTTTTCAAAAGGTATTGTGAAGCGAGAAGTTGTTGAAGTTGTTTCGCCGGGGACATTAACTCCTGATGATAATATTCACCAAAAATCTAATAATTTTATTGCTTCACTCTTGTTTAAAAAAGAAATAGTTGGGTTTGCTGTACTTGATCAATCAACAGGTGAATTTTATATGGGTGAATCAAATGAGAAAAATATTCCAGATGCATTGAGACAGTTTTCACCAAAGGAAATCCTTATTTCTGATTCTCAGAATTATATAACATCCTCGTGGTATAAAATGTTCAAACCATTTATTTCTCAGGTTGAGAATTGGGTATTTGATTTCGACCATGGGTATCGGATGCTTACAGATCATTTTAAAACTCCAAACTTAAAAAGTTATGGTTGTGAAAATTTCAAGTTAGGGATCTCAGCAGCTGGAGCCTTAATGTATCAATTAAAACAAAATTTTAATTCAGCTTTGTCGCATATCTCGGGTGTAAGACCTATTTTAAGTAGTTCAGTTATGGGGATTGATAGCTTTACTATGAGAAATCTAGAGATATTTAACTCTCTATCAACTCAAGGAACCCACGGTACTTTAACAAGTGTATTAGATGAAACAGTTACTGCCGGAGGTGGAAGATTACTGAAGAAATGGCTTCATAATCCACTTACTGACATTGATAAATTAACGCATCGAGTTTCAATCGTAGAATCATTTACCAAATCAAAATCAATTCTTTATTCTTTACGAGATATTTTGAAAAATACATCAGATATTGAAAGAATCTTGGGTAAAATAAATAAACAAAAGGCATCTCCAAGGGATTTATTGGGGTTAAAAGAAACATTAGAGAAAATCGAAATTATAATAGAAAAACTTGTAACTGTACCAAAAATAAGTATAATAAATTGGTTTAAAAATACAGATGAGGTTATAGAATCTATTAAAAGAAAGATTAATCCGAGTGCTTCAGCAACATTAAAAAAAGGTCATGTTATAGCAAAAGGAATAGATAATGAATTAGACGATCTTAGAGAACTGTCAAAGGGGGGAACAGATTGGATTAACCAGTTACAGATTTCAGAAAGGGATAGAATTAGTATCCCTTCTTTAAAAATAGGATTTAACAAAGTGTTCGGTTATTTTATCGAAGTAACAAAATCTCATTTAGAAAAAATTCCTGATGAATATATTAGAAAACAAACATTGGTTAATGCAGAACGATTCATTATTCCAGAGCTTAAGGAATACGAAGAAAAAATACTAAGTGCTGAAGAAAGAATATCTGAGATAGAAACTAGGATTTTTTATGAATTATGTGCTGAGATATTAATGAGTTCTTTATATATACAACAAAATGCCAAAGGAATAAATAAATTAGATGTCTTAACCACATTTTCGACCACAGCTATTCAAAATAATTATGTTAAACCAAAATATTCCAAAAACTCAATATTAATTTTAAAAAATGCTCGTCATCCTGTTGTTGAGACTTTATTGCCTGTGACTGAAAAATTTATATCTAATGATTTAACGATTGATATCAAAAAAAACCAAATTCATTTAATTACCGGTCCTAATATGGCGGGAAAATCTACTTATTTGCGTCAAATTGGGCTCATTGTAGTAATGGCTCAAATTGGTTCATTTGTTCCAGCGGACCGAGCAGAGATTGGTATTGTTGACCGTTTGTTTACTAGAGTTGGTGCAAGTGATAATTTAGCTGGAGGAGAAAGCACATTTTTAGTTGAAATGATTGAAGCTGCAAATATTTTAAATAATGCTACACCAAAGAGTTTAATATTATTGGATGAAGTAGGAAGGGGTACTGCTACATTTGATGGTTTGTCTTTAGCATGGGCAATAACGGAATATTTACATGAAAATCCAAAGGTGTCAGCAAGGACATTATTTGCCACACATTATCATGAATTAACAGCCCTAGAAGATTCGTTGGATAGATTATGTAATTATTATTCAGAAGTTAAAGAGCATAAAGAAAAAATCATATTTATGCGAAAAATCATACCTGGTGCAGGAGATAAGAGTTATGGACTTCACGTAGCAAAAATGGCGGGCATTCCAAAATCAATAATTAAACGAGCGAATGTAATTTTAGAAAATCATATTAAATCTTCAGAAAAATTTGAAGAAGGAAAAAATAACTCAAAAATGATTAATCAGAATTTATTGTTTGAAATTCAAGAAAAAAAAATAACAGAAGAAATAAATAAATTAGATACTGATTCAACAACACCTCTTGAAGCGCTTCAATTCTTAATAGATTTAAAATTACGCTATAAAAACGGATGAAAAATCAAAAATTAATTTGCATTTTATTTTTCATTATCAAAGGTTCATTTTTATTTGGTGGAAATTCATTTATATCTTCAGTAAATGACGCTTCCTCATTATCTATAGGGAATGCTTTGACGGGAGCAGATTTTTCTTATGATACAGGGATTTTAAATCCTGCTAGAATGAATCAAATGAAAACTGGATTAATTTTTTTATCAAATGAAAACCATTTTTCTGGAAATATTTCAAGAGGTATTATTGCATATAGAAATTCAAATTTTCCATTAAAATTTATTTTTTTACATGAGGGTATATATGATATCCCAAATACCCAAAATGCATTAATGGATGAAAATGGTGATGGGATTCTCAATGGAAATGAAAGACTAATGACTCAGAATATTTCGTTATTTAATCAACATCGGATAGGCATTATTTTCCAACAATCTATTCTATGGAATCAATGGTCATTTGGTGTCGGATATAATACTATTATTACTTCACTTTTTAATGAGAGAGCATATGGATTTAATATCGATCTGGGGATATTCAGAAAATGGAATTCAAGATCCACTTTTGGCAACATTATATCAACAAGAGATGTTTAAAAGAGGAGTTCTCTGTTTTGCAGGTGTGCTTATGCTTTCACATACTTTAATAAAATCTGATTTAAATTATATTTTATATTCATTTAACGAAACATGTAGGGTTATTAAAAAAGTAATACAAAGCAAAAAAACAATTAAAAGTTTTTTGATTTGTAA
>CAZNQF010000175.1:0-4062 GCA_964575125.1 uncultured bacterium | reverse complement strand
GCGTCCGAGTATTTCGTCCGCGAGGCCTCTCTCAACCCCGTCGGGTTAGATCTTGATGAAAGTGGTCTGCGCGTCGCGCATGGGCCGGGCGACCCTACTCCCCTTTTTGAATCAGATGCTTCACTTTTCGTCTTTGATTTACACCTTTGAGAAGCCTTTAGAACCTCCGAACACGAAGTATTGCTGATGGCCAATGAGCGACCCCAAATCGTTGACCTTTTCAGCGGCGCTGGTGGGATGAGTACTGGCTTTGAGATGGCCGGTTTTGAAGTCGCACTGGGAGTCGAGTACATCGAAAGGTTCTCGAAGACATTTGCCAAAAATCACCCAAATGCAATTACTCTCAATAAAGACATCAGAGAAGTCAGCGAAGAAGAAGTATTGGAACTACTTGATGGTAAGGAAATAGATGTTGTAATCGGAGGCCCTCCTTGCCAAGGGTTCAGCGGCGCTGGCCGTCGCGACCCAAAAGATCCTAGGAATTCTCTCTTCATGGATTTCGTAAGAATTGTCGGAGCCCTTAATCCAACATATTTCGTTATGGAAAATGTCCCTGGAATCCTGAACATTAGAAATGCAAACGACGAGTTGGTCGTGGAAATCATAAGAGAGGAATTCAAGAAGGTTGGTTACTCTGTAGAATGGAGGAAATTGATGGCAGCTGATTACGGTGTTCCTCAAAAGCGGAGAAGGGTAATTTTCATCGGATGCCAAATAGATTCTAAATCTGGATTTCCGAAGTCGCCTATCGTTTTTCCAAAACCGACTCATGCATCGAATGTTGAGGATTTTGGAAGTCTTGATGTGGGGCTACCTAAACTCAAGAAATGGGTTGGTGCAGGTACAGTTCTATTGTCAAAAGAAGACGCTCCTGAGAAGTCATTTCACACACAGAAAATGATAGATGGCTTTGTACGAAGGAAAGAACGGAACAAAGCAAATGGCAAGGGATTTGGATGGCAGATTATTGACCCAGAAAAGCCATGCTATACTATTTCAGCACGCTACTGGAAGGATGGTTCAGATGCTCTGGTGAAGTATTCAGATACGGAAGTTAGGATTCTAACTCATGGCGAGGCTGCCGCAATCCAAACATTCCCCAAGGACTACGAATTCATAGGAAGTAGTAAGGAAATCTACATGCAAATTGGAAATGCAGTTCCTTGCCTGCTTGCAAAAGCCATCGGCGATGCGATCATCCCTAAATTTCCGCTCAGTTCCAGTGAATACAAAGAGCTCATGAAGATCTGGAGTGAGAAAATCAAGGGCAAAAAAACCTCTGAGATTCCCATGCCCGTTCAGGGTTCCCTCGGTCACTGGATCCAAGAACAATTTGGGCAGAGTCTGGATGCCGACAAGGATGCTGATTGGAAAGGACTCGAAATCAAAACAGGGAGGCAAAAAATGTCCTTTGGCGATTGGACCCCTTCCCAATGGATGTGGGATGTACGTGGCAAATCTGGGCTTCATTCTGATGTCATCAAATCGCAGGATGACTTTGTGCGCATGTTTGGAAAGCCTCTGACAGAGCAATCTCAACGATACAAGAGGAGATACGAAGCCAATCTCAAGGTTGGAACGAAGGCCTACAACGACAAAAAGAAGTCGCTTCTTGGAAGACATTCGTGGTCGAGCACGCGGCCGAAAATAGGTACTTTCAACGATGCAGGAAGCAAGTTGGTGGTGAAAAGAGACGATGCTATTGAAGTCGTGTACGATTATGCAAAGGATTTGCGTCCCAACAAAGCCAGCATTGTGCATGAGAAATTCCACAAAGGAGTGATTACGCTTGCTCGATGGGATGCCGAAAAAATGAGTAATCACATCAACCGAAAATTCGGCCAGAAAGGATGGGCGAAGTTTGTTGAGAAGCAGGGCATTTACGCTGAGATACATTTGTTTGAACCTATCACACACTCGACCTTTTTGGGATGGGTGGAGAGAGGGATAGTCTTCTTTGACCCAGGAACATACGAGGGAAATCCAAAGCCATATTGTCAGTGGAGGATGAATAATTCAGACTTGGAAAAACTGGCCACAAGGTACTTCTAGTAATCCTCTCTAATTTTTAGAATGAGTTAGCTAAAGAACGAATCTAAGAACTCAAAAACTCCGTAAGTTGACGAAGGAATTGTCAAATCTGTTGATATTTCAAAACCGGTATGTGCATCACGAAGAACCACCTTTTTCCCTTCTAGGACGAAGACTTGTCGTGGTGTCCCTGCGTGAGAATGTATTCCGAAAAAGTAATTGTTCTCAATCATCTGCTTTTCAAGGAGTTCTTTATCATCCGAGACCACAATTTTCTGATTTTTGATGGCCTCAAAACCCCTGCAACTATCTCTAAGCGAGCATTGTGAACAAGAGAGTGGATTGGCACCACGGCATGGTCCTCTACCAGCCTTATCGGTTCCATAACGTTGACACCAAAGGATATCAACAAATTCTGTTTTGTTTGTCTTGTTCCCCATGGATGACACCCAAATCAATTTCTCCAATTTATCCAAGGAATCAAATGAATCATACAATGTATCAATGTCATTATCTGAGATATTGTCTGATTTCCCATTATTTGTTGGGTTGATGGCTAATGGATAATAGACGAATGTTTTCACCCATGTATCAATTGGAAGTGCCTCCAATCCGAAACATTGCTGGAGGATACAAGCGAGAACCTTGGATGAAGACCCTTTTTTGTCATGATGGTTTTTGACGAACGATTGGAAGGAGCGGCGGTCTGAGAATGGTTGTTTGAAACCAAGTTCAATGAAGGTCATCATATTCCAAATGTATCCGTAGAGGCGGTATGGCATACGATTGAAAATCTGTCTAAGTCGACTAATCCGATCATAGTGATCAGGAAGTAATCGTTCATAACGAGCCTCAAAATCTGCTCCCTTATGGGGTAATGCCTCTTTGTTGGCATAACGAAAATCATAATCCTGTAGATTGAAAGTTTCTGTGTATTCCAAATCCCAGAAGGTTTTGATTGCAGCATATTGTTTGGAAAATATTGGAAACATGGTGAAGTTTTGCTTTCTCATTTCCTCAATGGTTGGTATCAGATAGAATTCACAGAAACCAAACTCTTTCAGGTTAGAGCCGAAGTTGACCTTTTCCCCAATCTCCTTCATATACCAATACAACATTCTCAACTCAGCCGTTTTTCCAAGTCGTGGGGCTACCCCCGATGCGGAGAATCTAATGATGCCATAGACCTCATCGAAAATCCGACCATGAGGGATGTACCAGCCGTAGACTTGAGTAATCTTATCATTCCAAATATCTTGTAGAAGTGGTAAATTTTGGCTTGATTTGGCACAAATCTTCTCCAAATCATCATATTCTACCTTGTTCGCTAACCCAATCCTGTGGTTCAGCTCTTCAAAGACAACTTCATCAATCGCAGATATTCCAGGAGGCGCATTACATAGGAATTTGACAGCAATATCACAGACCCCCTCTTCTTTCTCATTTTCAACGGTGGCCCAAATAGGAAATCCATACACACGCTCAATATGCGAATCAAAACCTTCAATATTGACCGGTTCAATCAAACGGTGTACGTACATTAGTGGATATTGTTGAATATCTGGAGTAAAGAACTCAAAACGGGTAGTCCATGCCAACGGTACCTCTTCAAAGCGAACAATATGCTCATAGTTTAGTTGGAAGGTCATATGCTGCCAAGACCACATTCCAATAGATATAACAATTGTTGTGATTGTTCAAACCTATCTACACCAAAATCAATTGCAATGGATGGAGGGATTCAAGTTGTCATTATACGTCCGAGTAACCCATGGGCGAGGAGTGCTGCGACAACGACCATGGCCCAAGGGGCCATGTGCACGTGAAGGGCGAAGCCTCTGAAACCGCCGTTCTTGAGGCCGAATTAGTCCTCGAAGACGACTCTCCGACGATGCCATCAAATGAAATTCCACCGTTAGGAGAAGTAATCGGAGAAATCCTAGACTCAGCCGGCCTTGACAAGCGCCGTCTAGCTCTGGCAGCCGGCGCTGTTGCGGTTGTTGGAATTTTTATGGTGGTAATTCTACAATC
>CAZNQF010000174.1:0-4063 GCA_964575125.1 uncultured bacterium | reverse complement strand
GGTGTGCATCAGTCGCTGGCAGATCGTTATACACAGCTTCGACCTGGGCAGTGGAGCTGTGATATCCGAAAAGAACCAGAGGGGTTGGGTATTGCCAGTGCTCGAGCAGCCTCACTTACCAACCGGCGATTGTTAATGGTGGGTACGGACATGGCGATTGGAAAGATGACGGCGGGCATCGAGATCTGGCGGGAAGCAAAACGTCGGGGTGTTAACGCCGAATTTCTGGCTACCGGTCAGATAGGCATTGTTGTTAGTGGTCACGGTATTGCTTTGGACGCTATTCGTGTTGATTACGCTTGCGGGGCTGTGGAGCGTATGGTTCTCGATTCGGCCAACGCAGATCTTCAAGTGATTGAAGGTCAAGGCTCGATACTCCACCCTGGCAGCCCGTCAACCTTACCTTTGCTGCGCGGGAGTTGCCCCACGCAATTGGTGCTTTGCCATAGGGCAGGAAGTAACAGGCTAAAGGACCACAATGTGATGGTTCCCCCACTCACAGACCTGATCACTCTTTATGAAGAAATAGCGTCAGCGTGTGGCGGATTTCCCCGGCCAAAAACCATCGGCATCGCCCTGAATACGTCAAATCTTAATGAGCAGGATGCGGAAAAAGCTTTAAAGATGATTGCGAAAGAAACGGGATTGCCTGTGGCAGATCCGTTGCGGTTCGATGTAAAGGCGCTGGTTGATGCGCTATTATGTTGAGGAAACAGAAACAGTTGTATTTTGAATTTCTACGCGGTTACGGGTAATAGAATTTTCTGCTATGCAGACTCGCCAGAGTACGCGTCTAATGTAAGCATCAGCCCCACTCAGCACGTTAGGTCAGGTATTTGCAGGCGTCAACGCGACTGTGCGAATGCTCAATATGATGATGCAAAGCAAAATTGCAGCAGATTATTTTTTTTCGAAGCCACTGGAACGTCCCGAATAGCTATTTGAATTGTCTTTCAGGGCCGTGGCATGCGGTCTAATTCTTGTGCGACTTTGTCACCAAATTCGGCAGTACTAATTTTCTTTTCGTCGTCTCCTCGTCGAGCCAGATCCGGTGTAGTAAAGCCGGCTGAGAATACATGTTGCATTGCTTGCCATAAGTTGCGTGCTTCTTGTTCCATATTGAAACTCATTTCCAGCATCATTGCCACAGAGCCGAGCATGGAATATGGATTAGCGATTCCTTGGCCGGCGATGTCAGGAGCGGACCCGTGGGACGGCTCGTAGTAGGATTTTTCAGGCCCGATGCATGCTGATGGCATCAAGCCTAGGGATCCGAGAATACCGCCGCCTTGGTCGCTCAAAATGTCTCCGAACATATTCTCCATTACCATCACATCAAAGCGAGTAGGTTCAAGGCACAAATAGGTCGCAGCAGCGTCTACTAGGATGTGTTCAACCTCTATTTCTGGGTGATTGGACCATACTTCTTCCAGAACTTCGTTCCAAAGCACGCTTGACTTCAAGACGTTGCTTTTGTGCACGTTGTGTAGGTGCTTCTTTCTTTTTTTAGCAAGCTGAAACGCGATTTCAAGCGCCCTTCGAATTTGATCCTCATCGTATTCCAGCATCTCGTGCACGTAACGGCGTCCGTTTTCATCTATACCACTGTCTTTACTGCCAAAATACAAACCGCCGACCAGTTCCCTGATGATGACGAAATCTATCCCATCTCCAATAATTTCTGGTTTTAAAGGAGAAAAATGCGCGAGACCTCGAGGTAGGTATACTGGGCGGAAGTTTGCATATGTATCGTAGCGTTTGCGCATCGGCAGTAGGGCGCCGCGTTCAGGCTGCTCGTCGACGGGAATCTTCTTCGATTCCTCGTGACTCAGTCCTATGGGACCCTTCAAAATAGCGTCCGCTTTATCACAAATTGATATGGTCTCTTCTGGAAAAGATTTACCGGTCTCGAAATATGCTCTCGCACCAAATAACCCCGGCTGCAAATCAAATCGAACCTCGTTTCGGGTCTCTACCAACTGAAGAATTTTTTTCGCCTCAGCTGTGATTTCTGGACCTATACCGTCGCCAGCGAGAACCGCAATCGTATGTGTCTGCATGTTGTTGTCCGTAGTATTTCTCGATTTCGTTAGTAAGCACTTGAATGATTTGGGGGGTCGCAGATACGATTGATTCTGCGAGGTTTTGTCAATGAATCGGTATCTTGCATTTAGATTGTAACGCTGGACGAATAAATTGATTCTCAGGCGATCTGCCTTGACTCTAACCCACCCTCCTCTGGCACCTGATGAAACTGTTTAATCATGTCTTGCCTCGCTCTCAGTGCTTCATCAGTGTTGTCTACTTCTATATCGTCAAACGTCAGTGTCTCGCCGATACCGACATCTCGCCGCAACCTAATATCGACGGCAAGGCCAAGTGGAAGCGCGTTTTGCGCCAGCGAGTCAGCCGCGGGTAATTGTTTGCCCCAGACGCAGAAGCCACCTTCTCCATCTAGGCTCTCGCCCTTTACCAGTGGTCGTTTTGCGACAGCAGCCACGTCCGAATAGAAGCCTTTAGGGCAGCCCGTCGCCTCCCGACGTAATGCGGTGGACGCAACTGAAATTCCGAGTTCCATCCCTATCATGTGGGTTGGTCGATAAAGGGCGGCGTAGCGGCCCGATTGGTCGGGCAGCATGTGGTATTCCTGGAAACATTGACGGGCATAGTCACTGTCGGCATCAATCACGACGAAAGTACCCATAGCGAGGTGATGGGGCACTGATTCGCCGTTTCGATTTAGCGAAGAAACCACTTCAGTCGTTCCGTAACGGCTCAAAGACCCCCCATCCAGCACAGGTTTACAAGTATCTGCTAATTCGAAGCGAGAGCATGGTGGAAATCCTAGTCCACTCGACTGCGGAATTAGGCCTGTTGCATTGCACACGGCTGTCATCTCAATTCCCGATTTGCTGCCGTCAAGAAAGGAATTGAACATCTTGAGGTTGATACTCTCGGGATCAGCAATTTCTAGGTATTGCTGGAGCACATCCCAAACGGTGTCCGGAGTAAGGGCGTGATAATCGGGATGGTAGCGAGTGCCTTTGCCTGCTGCGACTACATCAAACCCGCAAGTCCGAGCCCAGTCCACATGTTCGGTTATCAATGCCGGTTGATCGCCCCAAGCTAAACTGTAGACTACGCCCTCTTTTTCTGCTTCTTGGGCTAGCAAAGGTCCGGCAATGATGTCGGCTTCGACCGTTACCATAACTACGTGGTGGCCAGCTGCAATGGCGCCCCGGCAATGACGGATTCCAACATTCGGGATACCGGTAGCTTCGACAATGACATCAATCTCAGCGCAGTTAATGACCTGTTCCGCGTCATCTGTTATGAATGTCGTGCCGTTACTCAGTGCGTCACTCATCGACTGTGCATCCCAGCGCTCAGGTTCCCAGCCTGCTGTCGCAAGACGGGCCTTCGCTGCACTTGGATCAAGGTCTGCGAGGCCAGCAAGGTGTACCCCAGTTGTCGTGCGTGCTTGTGCTAAGTACATAGTCCCGAACTTCCCTGCGCCGATTAGCCCAACCCGTACAGGCCGATTTTTCTCAGCCCGGGCAGCAAGCATACGATAAAGGTTCATCGCAGAGTGTGGCTATGCGGTTTGTGAGCCGGACGTTTTCCTGTGCTCGCGGATTAGTTCCCAGGCGCTCTGAATGTCCCTGGTTTTGTTAGTCGCGAGCTTCATCATTTCTTCTGGTTATCCCTTGGCGACGAGTTTGTCTGGATGATGCCGATTCATTAGACGTCGATATGCCGTTTTGATCTCGGCGTCGTTCGCCGAGGACTCGACTCCGAGTACTTGGTAGGCATCTTCCAGCGATTGCTGTTGCATCGCAGGACTTCGCTCGGTGCCGCGGATGAAGTCGATGAGGCGGTCGACCTGATCTGAATCAAAACCCAGCACCTCAGCTGCGTGCACGAGGATTTGATTTTCTGCTGCGTCCACCCGGCCATCGGCCAATGCGGCTTGGACTTGGATCTCGAGAAACATACGCACTAAGGTCACACGTCGATGGCATTCGGCTCTAAATTGCTGCAACACATCGTCCAACGGAAAATC
>CAZNQF010000173.1:1017-4065 GCA_964575125.1 uncultured bacterium | reverse complement strand
GCTTGGGGTGGGTTTGAGCCGTAGCCATACATGTCACGTGGATAAGCCATTTATTTCCTCCATATTTGAATATTAATCAGTGATTTCTGCCAGAAAAATACAAGGGAAAATGTAATTTTTTTGCCAACTTTAGTTGACAGTATACGTACCTTTCTATAAAAGAATTCATGGTGGCGTTTATTATAGATTTGTAGATATAGATATTTGACGTCATATAACTTGGATGAATTTGTTCTCAATCCTAAAGGGGGATTTATTATGCTTATAAAGCAGCTGAGACGGTTTGTAAAAAGTTCAATGTTTCTTTTAGTTTTTGCAGTATCTGCGGTGTTTACTGGAATTTCGAGCAGCGCATTCGCAGCAGACAAGATCATTGCAGTGAGTTTTCCAAATTACTCTAAGCAAGGCTCAGTAATTACTACTCTCGAACAAGCCAAGGCGCGTGGAGCTGAATTGGGATACAAGGTAATCCTCACGGATCCTGGCACCGATTTAAACAAACAGGTCAACACGATCAAGACTTGGATTCAGCAGAAAGTTCCAGCGATCATAGCTGTGACCTTAAATCCGGATATGTTTGAGAGCATCGCAAAAGAAGCGCGTGATGCCGGAATTGCTTGGATCACTTATGCTGGAGCACTGCAGAACCAGGATGCTACGGTTGGTTTTGTCCATTATGAAAATGGCTTTACTCTTGGCGAGTATGGTGGAAGATGGATCAACGAAAATCTTGGTGATGAAGCTCGAGTCGTGATTTTTGGCTATGAGAAGGGTGATTGGGGCATAAGACGTGCAAACGGAATTCGAGATGGTCTCAGATCACAGGTTCCTAATGCCAATATCGTTGCGGAGCAGGACGCTATTTCACCATCAGAGGGTCTGAATACGATGCGTACCATCCTCCAAGCGCACCCCGATGTAAATGTTCTATTGAGTATTGAAGATCCATCTGCTGAAGGTGCATATAAGGCATGGGTTAATTCAGGTCGCGATGCTCATGATCCAAAGGTTTTCTTTGGTGGCATGGACGGAACACCCGAAGCGCTCAAATTACTTCGCGCGGGAGGCACAATCTATCGCGCATCAATGGCGATTCCTCTTTCCGCTTTAGGAAATGCTATGGCTGAATTGGCTGATGACATCATTAATGGAAGGAATCAGGGCGACAGAATGGTACCAATGGAATTAGTTACACAGAAATCGCCATCTGCCCAAAGATATCTTGACGAGCAAGGTGTAACAGATTAGTCGACACTAAAAGATTGCACCTGGAGAACTTGGTTGGCATTTTCTGTTACCAATCTTTCGAAAGCTTTTTCAGGTGTGCCAGTACTGAGGGGCGTGGATTTCGAGGTTAATGATGGAGAAATTCACGCCCTTCTTGGTGCAAATGGTGCTGGAAAATCTACTTTAATTAAGTGTATCTCAGGGGCCTATACGCCTGATTCAGGGGAGATATTTGTCGGTGGTAAACAATTTACTTCTCTGAATCCAAAACTGGCTCAATCAGCTGGCGTCGCGGTAATTTATCAAGACTTATCTTTAGCAAGTACCCTAGATGTAACTGACAACATTTTCCTGGGCCAGGAGTTAAAGCTGGGACCGTTTGTCCGTAAAAGGGCTCAGCGCCAAGAAGTATCTGATTGGCTTAATCGACTCGGTATAAAGTTTGATGCGCGAGAACAACTGAGTCGCTTGAGCAACGCGGAACTTCAGGTTATTGAAATAGTAAAAGCGCTTAGGGCAAATCCAGAGGTATTGATACTAGATGAACCGACAGCATCGCTAACAGAAAGTGAAGCCGACAAACTAAGACAACATCTTTTTGCATTAAAAGCCGAAAACCTTCCTATCCTATACGTCACACATAGATTAGGAGAAGTATTCTCAACCGCAGATCGAGTCACAATCTTGCGTGGTGGGGAAGTCGTATTATCGAAGGCAGTAAAAGATGTTGATCAGCCTGAACTGGTTAACGCTATTGTTGGACAGGAGCTTGGGACTACTCGAAACATTCAAGATATAGAATTAAGGAAACCTGGTTCAAAAATTCTCAGTGTTAAGCAATTACTTTCGCCACGAATTGGCCCTCTTGATTTCGATGTTTATCCCGGCGAGATCTTAGGTATTTTTGGGCTGACCGGATCTGGCCGAACTGAGTTGTTAGAAACATTATTTGGCGCTCAAAAACTATTTAGTGGAGAAGTTCAAATTAATGGTCACGACCTTAAACTAAGCCATCCCTCTGATGCTGTTAAAGCAGGTATTGCACTCGTGCCTGCAGATCGTTTACGAAAAGGATTGCTCGGCGACTTATCCAGTCACGACAACACCTTACTCCCAAGATTCCGACAAATAAGTCGATTTGGATTTCGGCGTCCAAAAATTGAACGGAAACGCTTTCTAGACGTTGCAACCAGACTCAATTTACAGCCACTTCGAGGTGATCAAGAGGGCCGGAGATTCTCTGGAGGGAATCAACAAAAATTGGTTTTAGGTCGTTGGCTGCAGGAAGGTGACCAAACTCAAATACTTTTGCTAGATGAGCCCACTCAAGGCGTAGATGTGGGAGCTCGCCGTGAGTTGTACGAAGGATTGCGTAGTTTTGCAGGCTCACATAACCGTGCAGTCGTCATGACGTCATCTGAACCCGAAGAATTATTACAACTAGCCCACCGAGTAATTGTGCTCTCCGGCGGCCACATTATTGGAACAGTAGCGGGACAAGACATCAGTGAACACCGCCTTCTAGAGCTAGCGCACAAAGAAGAATTTACAAGCGAACATAGCAGTTACCAAGCGGCATAACGCTATGAAAACATTTTCTCTATTTAACATGGCTGGGAAAAACCTTAGTGCGGATGCGATTCTGAATAACGTACTTGTTATAGCGCTAATTGCACTTATGGCTTATTTTAGTTTTCGGACCGGTGCATTTCTTACTTTCTCAAATTTCGAAGTCATATTAACTAATGATGCCGCTATTGGCGTACTAGTGGCCGCGTTGACCTTACTGGTAATTTCTGGAAACGTGGATCTTTCTGTTGG
>CAZNQF010000173.1:0-1007 GCA_964575125.1 uncultured bacterium | reverse complement strand
CGTTCGCCGGGTCTTTAGCTGCGCTTGCAAATCTTGAGTGGGGATTCTCTGACGGCGGAAGCATGGCCTTCGGGATCGGGGCGGGTGCTGCTGCTGGTTGCGTCAATGGCATTCTATGTGGCTTTTTGCGATTTAATTCAATTATTGTCACTTTGGGCATGTTAGGAGTGCTACGAGGGGTAATCCTACTAATAAAACCAACCGATATTTATGGCCTTGGTGACCTCTACAACACAATCGGTAATGGCGATTTTTTAGGTATTCCTATATTGTTGATCCTTCTCGTGGCGGCCTTTGCCGCGGCCGCAACTTTTATTTCCTTTACCTCTTGGGGTCGTTATATCTACGCGATTGGAATAAATCCCCAGGCGGCATTTCTTTCCGCTCTGCCAGTGCGTGCGTTGCCATTTTCTCTCTTCGTAGCAACTGGAGCAGCCGCAGGTCTAGCCGGAGTTATGTTAGTTTCGAGACTTGATGGTGCATCACCTGGAGCGCTCGCTCTCCAGATGGAAATTCAAGCGCTGACCATCATACTGCTCGGCGGTGTCGCGTTTGCTGGCGGCCGAGGCAGAATTGTAGGTGTAATTACTGCATGGGTGTTTCTCGGCGTACTTACGAATGGGCTAACCCTATTGAATGTTACTCCCTATGTACAACTTGTTGCGGCAGGACTAGCGCTTGTCTTGGCAGCTGGCCTTGACGCTCTTGGAGCAGTACTGGGTCCGCGCCTTGAGCAACGACGCCAAATTGAAGAGCAAGTCGACACCTACAAATCGAAAAGTCTCAATAACCAACACGATTGACAAAATTTTATCCTGAGGCTAGTCTAGTTTGCGCTGGTATCCATTCAACGACTCGGAATTTAATGACAGCACAGCAATTGCTGTAGACAAAAAAGGAAGAGTAGATCTCCATCGATTAAGTCATGCCTAACAATACTCATAACTCCATCGTATCCGACCTAAATCCGCCTCCAAGGCTTTTAATGGGGCCCGGCCCTATTAACT
>CAZNQF010000172.1:0-4066 GCA_964575125.1 uncultured bacterium | reverse complement strand
GACCACTCGGCCATCTCCCCTATAGTTCGCCATTCCCACTAAAAACCCAGTCGCATTTGTGTCCTAATCTATCAAGCATGAAAAATAGCTTACGTTCACACTTAAAGAGCCGACGGAGGGATTCGAACCCACGACCTGCTGATTACAAATCAGCTGCTCTGCCAACTGAGCTACATCGGCAATAAATCCTTTATCAATTCCTATCGGTTTCCATTTTTTATTAAAAATAATATTCCGAATTCGACACACAACTTTTAACACTCTTTTTAAAATAACTTTGCTTTTTACATTTTATGTAGAATAAAGCCTACAAATTTATTCTGATTATTATAAATATATCAACTATTTTTGAAAATTATTTATATTTATTTAAATTAACCAATTTTGCACAAGAATTAACTCAAGTTGGCTTGCAAGTAACTCCATCCTTTGTGTCTTCTATCTTCCATCCAAGCGATAATATTTTATCTCTAATTTTATCCGCTTCTGTCCATTCATTTGATTCCCTTGCAATATTTCTTTTATCTATCAAACTTTGGATTTGAAATGGGATATTTTTCTTAGGAGTAATAAAATCAAATATATTATCTACAATTTTTAGAAAGTTCAATCCCGACATTGCAGTCTTTTTATCTATCCGATTTGATTCAAAAGACTTATTTATTATTTTTATCCATGAATAAACGACTGCAAGGGCTTTGGGTGTATTTAAATCATCTTCAAGGTAAGCAATAAATTCGTCATAAGCAGGAGGCAGAGAGTCATTGCTGTTTATATCGTCATCAATAAAATTGCTTAACTTATTGTACACATCAGCAATTCGCTGCAAAGCTTGTTCTCCCTCAAGACGCTTGTCTATTGAAAAATTTATTTTTTTTCTATAGTGCCCATTCAATAATAAATACCTTACAACTTCAGGTGTAAAACCTTGTTTTTTTAAATCATCAATTCTATAAAAATTCTTACTTGATTTACTCATTTTGTCACCTTGAATTTGTAAATGCTCACTATGTAACCAAAAATTCACAAACTTTAAACCTGTAGCAGCACATGATTGTGCAATTTCATTTTCATGATGAGGAAATATATTATCTATACCACCGCAGTGAATATCAAAGTACTCTCCAAGATATTTTATACTCATCGCTGAACATTCGATATGCCAACCAGGCCTTCCTTTTCCAAATGGCGAATCCCACCACACATCACCGTCCTCCGGCTTATAGCTTTTCCAAAGCGCAAAATCTTGAGGATTATCTTTGTCATATTCATCATCTGATATGCGAACTGAAGAGCGTAAAAAATTTTTATTGATATTTATCAGTTTACCATACTCAGGATACTTTTCAATATTAAAAAAAACCGAGTTATCACCCGATTTATAGGCAATTTTTTTATCCATCAATTTGCTGATCATTTCAATCATCTCCGGGATATGCTCTGTGGCTTTGGGAAACACATCAGCAGGAACAATCTTGAGCCAGTTTAAATCATTAAAAAATAAATCGGTGTATTTTTTTGTTAGATCAGCTAAAGATTTATTTTCATTAATAGATTTACGAATAGTTTTATCATCTACATCTGTGATATTCATGATATGATTTACAGTGTAATTTTTGTGTAATAAAAACCTTTTCAACAGATCTTCAAATATAAAAGTTCGAAAATTTCCAATATGTGCAGCATCGTAAACGGTTGGGCCACATGTGTACAAGCGAACACTCTCCTTATTAATAGGTGTGAAAATTTCTTTCTTTTTACTAAGCGTGTTAAAAAATTTTATTGACATAAAATGATTTTAAAATTAGGAAATCAATGGAAGATATTGTTTTTGTTTTTTAACCATCGTCTTTCAATTTTACATTTAATTGCATGTTTAATAATATCTATTTTTAAGACAAAATATTCTTCACCTTTTATTTGTGAAACCAATCCTGTAAGCCCTTTTAATGGACCTCCAATTATCTCAGCATCATCGCCAACCACAAAATAATCGGTAGGCTCAGGTTTATATTCACTTTCAACTAAACGTTTTATCCCCAAAATTTCAGATTGCCGAACCGGAACAATTTTGTTAGCGATCTTTACAATGTGATGCACACCATGAGTTTGAATTATATTCATATATTCTTTCACATCTTCGTGTACAAAAATATAGCTTTTGAACATTGCTTGTTCTATCCATTTATATCTATCACTCCATTTACGTTTAACTTTAATTAGTGGCAAATAAGTTGTTATATTTTTTTCATGTAAATATTTATTTGCAACTTTTTCATGTCGTGGATTTGTGTAAACTGCCATCCAAATATTCATAGAGGCCTTACCTCCGAAATAATTTTTTCTATTAGCGTTGGAAATGTCCAACCCTTTTTTTTGGCTGCCATGGGAACTAAACTTGTATTTGTCATGCCGGGCAATGTATTTACTTCTAAAAACCATGGTACATAATTTTTGTCTAGACGGAAATCGATTCTACCATAATTGCCACACCCTAATTTATCATAGATGTCTTTTGCTATCCCTTTAATTACTTCTGATACATTTCCCGGCAATTCAGGGGAACATAAATATGAACTATTACCTTTCAAATATTTACATTCATAATCATATAATTCATTTACCGGAAAAATTTCAACTATTGGCAAAATAGTCTTACCTACAATTGAGACAGTTAATTCTCTACCATCAATAAATTTTTCAACTAAAATTTCATCATCATATTCAAATGCTAATCCTACCGCATCATTCAGCTCATTATAATTTTTTACTAATGACAATCCCAATGTACTCCCTTGAGAATTAGGCTTTACAATAACAGGAAATTCATCAAAATGTGAAATCTTGTCTCCACGACTGAGCTTCTCCCAACTAGGAGTTTTGTGACCAAAAAATTTTGTTAAAGACTTACATAAATGTTTGTTCATACAAATTGAAGATGCTAATACACCAGATCCCGTATAAAAAATTCCCAAACTATCCAATAAACCCTGAATAGTTCCATTCTCACCTTTGCCTCCGTGCAAAGCATTAAAAACTAAATCTATATTTTTTAAGTTAGATATTAAAGGTTGTAATTCATTTGTTAATTCTATAATTTTTGAATCATAAGTTAATTTTTCTAATGCCGAATGGACTGCCAATCCTGTTTGCAAAGAAATATCTTTTTCAGTTGATTCTCCTCCCATTAAAACAGCAATGTTCATTTTTGCATCCTAGTCAAAACAGTTGCCCCGTCCAACAGATCTTTAACAATAAAATCAGATTTTAATTCATCAGAAAATAATTCATTAGTTTTTTCCCCGTTTCCGGTCAACACTAACATTGTATCCATAGCAAGTTTCTTACCAGATAAAATATCATTTATTGAGTCACCAATCATGATACAGTTTTTTAAATTAATTGGGTATTCACTTTCTGCTTCCAAAAACATCCCAGACTCAGGCTTTCGACGAGTTGAGCCCGTTTCGGGTAAATCTGTACATATGTACAATCTTGAAATAAAAATATTTTCATTTTCAAATGTGCTTAGTAAAAAAGAATGAATTTTATCTAATTCTTTTTTCTTAATTAATCCCCTTGAGATTCCTGATTGATTTGTTACAATAAAAAGATATGGTGAAATTAAAGACAGTAATTTTAATGATTCTATCGTAAATGAATATAATTCAAAATTATCTATACTTGAGATATATCCCGGGTCCGGATTTAGAGTCCCATCCCTATCTAGAAAAATTGCATCATATAAAAATTTGTTAGCTTTCATTTTTAATATCTGCTAAACGTACTGAACTTTTAGCAAAAAACCATGCCCCTACTATAACAAAGGGGATAAATCCAACCGCATGCAAAACTATTGCCAAAGATTGGGATATTTCGGTTTCTTGCCCAAACACTGAAACCATCATATATATAACAACTGCGTGATAAGTTCCTATATATCCAGGGGCAGCAGGAACAGAGATAGAGAGAGTAGTGGCAATTAATAATAATCCTGCTTGCATCCATGATAAGTCTATATTCAAAGCAATAACAACTATGTAAAGACAAAAAAAATAAATTAACC
>CAZNQF010000171.1:3586-4101 GCA_964575125.1 uncultured bacterium | reverse complement strand
CATCGCTAATGGTCACCATATCAGAATCAGTGAACAATTCTCCAGATATTTCATCAATATTAAACTGTCCATAGTTCTTAATTGGAATCCAAACTTGAACTGTCTCACCGGGATTGGCAGTTTCGTTATTATTTCCCGTCTCATCATTTAATTCAATCTCTAGCGATGGATCATAATTAGCAATAAATCCTGTATTTGTAATATCTATTGTAGCTTCGTAGGGTTTAAAATTTCGCTTAGTAACAGTTAAAGATATGGCACCAGTGGAGATATTTGAGCCAATAGGAATTATTACATTTCCGCTTTGATCTGTGTATCTGTTAGTCCGATCGTCAAATCCCGCGGCTCACCGACGCGGCGTTTTACTCCAGAAACCGGTATAACCCTGTTCAGATCAAAGTTGCCGTCTTCTTTGCCAGCCGTACGGTCAGCTCAGTTCACAGTCAGTCCGTTGACCTCCATCGGGAATTTCGCTTTTTGAAGACTGACAAGAACTACGTCCCATTCTTTGAGCT
>CAZNQF010000171.1:0-3576 GCA_964575125.1 uncultured bacterium | reverse complement strand
AAAAAATTTGTCCCAACATTGATAATATTATCATATATTAACTGGAATTCTTTTGGTGTATCTGTCCAAAAATAAGTTACAGGGTCCCCAATTAAATTATTCCACTGAGTAAAGGCACTTACCCAAGCAGATGGGTCTGAAGGATATGTATTGTACATAACTAACTTACCATAGGCAACGGATGCTCCGGCCGTCTCAATACCCTGAGAAAATATACCATCATAAATACCCATAGAAACTATATTGTTAAACATCGTATGCGTACTTAGAGTTGCAGTTCCAACCGATGCGATCGCTCCTTTGGGATTAGAAACGGATCCCGCACGAAAAAATGATTCTGAGAGACTTGTACCTGAGAAATCACCTGTTCCACATGTCAAAAATGTAGCAAATGGAAGTTTATGACCATTATTTGCAGCATTTATATCTGAGTTCCCGAATCCACTTACACCCACATAGCCCCTGTAATTCATATAAAGCATTCCTTCCTCAAGCTGGTTTCTCATCCATGAAGCATATCCACCATCTCCATAGTTTGATCGAACGTCTTCCATCTCAAATGAATCCATTATATTTTCAATATATTCATTTGTGATTATTGTAGATGCTCCTGAGCTTGATGGATCACCAACCAATGCAGCTCGTTCATAGTAGTCTATCATTGTCTCCATATAGGTTGCTTTTTCATAGTTTATTATTTTGCCAATGACAGTGCTCAAATCTGAACCTGAGCCAACCGAAATTCTACCAATAAAAATTTCAGGTAGAAAATCATTCCCATCTAATTGTGTGTAAGGGAAGTCACCATCACATCCTCCCCAATCATGCCCAAAGCATTCATCATATGTTGGAACACTATATGTACCACCTACATCTCCGACAAGCCCTACAAATTCAGGGGGAGGATCAAAAGTATTATAGGCAGTTTGTATATAATTTTTAATTGCTCCGGTTGAGCTACCTGTTTCAGATACACTGGCAGTGTAAACTACATATCCTCGCTTATGCCTCCAATTTACCAATTGTTGAAATGCATTGTTGGTCTGAGAATTTCCACCACAAATGTATAGAACGGCAGGCATTTGATAGTCTTCATTTCTTGATTGAGTTTCATAGTTAACTACTAGATTAGAATATAAAGGCTCAAATGAACGAGAGGTACGACTAGAACTTGCACCACTCTCACTGTTATCTCCTGTTTCAATAATAGAAATCTCCACAGACTCAATAACTTCAAGCTCATTCAGCAATGGAGAAAACCTAAATGGTGTAATCTGAATGCTTAATGCGTGCAGATCTCGCATAACCAATCGTTCAGAAGTATTTAAAATAGATGCAGGATACACATTCCCATGTGAATAAAATGATTCATTCACAAAATGTATGACTCCATTGACTTCTTTTCTATCTTTATCCTGAAACGGGTATATATTAACATCACTAACTATATAGGATTGCAAAACGTTAAAAGAGACTTCGTATTCTTTCTCAGGTTTAATTTGAACTAATGTCGAATATATGGGCAGCTCAGGCATTCCATAATCAGTTGTTGTACCAGAGCTGCCGGATGAAACCCTAATATATTCTCCAATAATTGTTGTACTAATTTGACCTTGAGAAAATGATATTTTTGTTTCATTATTTCTGGTGCTAGATAAAGGATTGAACCCTGCTCCAAATATCAAGTTTGAGCAAAATATCAGCACTAATAATTTAAATTTATTCATTGTTTACGTGTTCTCTTTTGAATAGTTTTTCCAGTCTATAACTTAACTATGAACCAGCTACATAGTTTTTATCATTATTTAGACAATTAGTAATACAGAGTTATTCCATATTATTGGTGAATAAATAATTGGGTTAAATTGAATAAAGAAAGAGGATTATTTAAAAAAGACCATTTTGCGGGTCTTTAAAAATGAAAGCTCTGAATTAAAATCAGAATTTTGAGGATTTGTAACCTTAATTTGGTAAAAATAACACCCTGCACTCACTAACATTCCGCTATTATCCGTTCCTTCCCATTTGACGGTGTGAAACCCAGGGTCCATACTCCTATCTACTAAATCTCGTACTTCCTTTCCCAATATATCAAATACTTTTAATTGAACATAACCCTTATGAGGAATCACAAATTCTAGCATAGTTTCAGGGTTAAATGGATTTGGGAAATTTTGGGATAATGAATAATAAGCAGGAACATTTAAAACTTTATTAAGTAATAACTGAGAATATTGTTCATCTAGATGAATTGATTTAGTTTCATTTAATATAAATTCACTGCCATCTGGTGTGGATAATACCCAATTAAAATTTTGATTGTTTATTGATCTTATATCTACTGATATATTTATCACCTTTTCATCGTTTGAAATTTCTATTATTCCCTCATCTCCAGATAGCTTTAATTGAGTATCATAACGAACATCAAAAATGCCTGCAGGAGGCTTAGGAGGTAATTGATAATAAATCAATTCTTTTACCTGAGGCTGTACACCAAAATAAAGCTTACTGTTGTTTATATATAATATATTGGCCTTTTCAGTTAGGTCTGTTGTAGATATCATAATTTTATCTGAGGTACCGTCCTCTGTATTGATAATAATATTTCCATCTTCAAAGGCATTTATCCAATATCCTCTCCCAGGCAATAGTTTCGCTGAATTTAAATAAGTTCCATCAAATTCATAAAGCGACCCCGGTACAACAATCTGTCCTGGATCATTAATATCATCAAACATTGTTTCTTCAGATATACCGCTAATGAGGTTCCAACCGGCAGTCAAAGAAATGTTTATAACATTTAACTCATCTCCATTTACCGCAGCATGACCGGCATAGGGGAAGTGAAGCCAATATCCAACTCCTTCAAGCATTTCATTTGTATTAACATAAGTTTCATCAAAGTAAAACAAGGTACCATCTTCTGACCCAGTAAAAACCAAAGACCTAGTCGCATCCGTCATTTGAGAAGATATACCAACCATGTTCCAGTCTTTTAAATGAGATGTTATAATCAATGATTCTAGTTCAATCAATCCATTTTCCATTAGATTTAAAAATTCATTTCCAAATGGGGGGACAATCGTACCTGCCTCTGAATAGATTACCCTCATTTCGTGGTCCAATAAAATATGAAATGGACCCACAGATTCTGTAAATAATGAATGAATATACATATCTGAATCATCGATAATTGGGTAAGCTATTCCAAATGTTTCTCCCCACTCTTCACACGATGAATCAGTATTAAAATTACTACCCACTCCAATTACTGCTAGACCATTCTCGTGATATTGATTATACAAGTTTTGTGTGAACTCTGCCTCAATTTGACTAACATGATTTGTAGCATCAAACAGAATAACCCATACAACTTTATAGTTACCTCCATTCACATTCCCAAAATCATTGTACAAATCCCAATTATCATTATTGTCAGGGTAGCACTTTTGTACAGAGAGATCTTCAACCATATCGTTAATTCTATAAGAAACCACTGCGACGAGAACATGAGAAAGAAAAAACACGCCTACAGAGAGCTATATTATCAAATGCTTGAAATAAACTGGAATC
>CAZNQF010000170.1:0-4102 GCA_964575125.1 uncultured bacterium | reverse complement strand
GGTTGGGATGTTGTTGAGGATGTTCCTGATGAGTGTGCCTACAATGTAGAGTGGAGCAATCGTGGATTTGTTCTTGGAGAGGAAAACCTTATTCTTGATTCTCACGCGTGGAGCGGATGTTCCGGTGATGAACCACCTCCACCCACTGGTGATCCTAACTTTGCAGTTACAATGACAGCAGGCGCGGATGATGTAAATTATGATTTAACCTTTGGATTCTCACCTGATGCTACTGATGGGTATGATGCAGATTTAGATCAGTATGCCCCTCCAGCACCTCCTCCACCTGCATTTGATGCAGCACTAGCTTGGAATGCGGAAAGATTTTATAGCCAAATAGTTAATGGCTCAATTGATGACCTTGTGGAGCATGAGTGGGACGTTCAGCTACAGTTTCCTTCATCTAATCAGATTACTTTATCGTGGGACAATTCTGGCTGGAGTGAGCTCATGGAATCTAGTCTTTTACAGGATGCCTTTGGTGGCATGATGATCAATGTTGATATGCTATCATCAACAAGCGTGGTTTTAGACAACCCCGCGTTTAATACTTTAAAGCTTAAGGTAGTTCCTAAAGAAGGAACTGAACCACCGCCTCCTCCAACCATTGTGAATGTTACGTTCCAGGTAAATATGCAATATCAGGACCCGTCTGATGGCGTTTATATCCGTGGCGGTAATATAGGGTCATCTATTCCGGATGTTCCATCGATGGGATATCAGATGACCGATGAAGATGGTGATATGGTATTTGATGTAAGCCTAGAGCTTGAGCCCAATGCTCACTATAACTATAAGTTTGCCACGGGTGAGTCCTGGAGCTGGGAAGGCAACTGGGAGACAGTTCCTCCAGAGTGTGGAGAGGGAGAATATACTGACCGATATATAGATACAGATTCTGGAGATATGACGCTAGATGCTGTATGTTTTGGGAGCTGTGAAGATTGCTCTAATCAGACAGTTGAAATTACATTTAATCTGGATATGAGCAGCGTAGAGACCGCTTCAAGTGGTGCATTTGTAGGAGGTGGAGCTCTTTTTGGTGGTCCAACTGATAATCCTATGTTTGACGATGATGGTGATGATATTTGGACAATAACATTAACTCAGCCAGTAAACTCCGGTTCACATCACACATATTTAAATGGAGATTGTGGTTGGAATTGTAAAGAAAATATTGCGGGTCAGGATTGTGCAGATCCTGGAAACTATAACGACCGCTTTCTAGAGTGGGGTGAGGATAATGTTACTGTAAATGCTTGCTTTGGGCTTTGCGGTAATGGGTTCTGTGATGAACTTGAACCGCCTACTACCTACGATGTCACCTTTCAGTTAACGGATTCTCCCTGTGATGGTAATCCCTGGGTGACCGGTACAATGGACTCTTGGTCTGGCTGGGGAGCTGAGCTATTTGATGAAGATGGTGATGGTGTTTATACGGTCAACTGGGGGCTAATTCCACAGGATGTTGCCTATGAATATAAGTACACCTGTGGTGGTTGGGATGTTGTTGAGGATGTTCCTGATGAGTGTGCCTACAATGTAGAGTGGAGCAATCGTGGATTTGTTCTTGGAGAGGAAAACCTTATTCTTGATTCTCACGCGTGGAGCGGATGTTCCGGTGATGAACCACCTCCACCCACTGGTGATCCTAACTTTGCAGTTACAATGACAGCAGGCGCGGATGATGTAAATTATGATTTAACCTTTGGATTCTCACCTGATGCTACTGATGGGTATGATGCAGATTTAGATCAGTATGCCCCTCCAGCACCTCCTCCACCTGCATTTGATGCAGCACTAGCTTGGAATGCGGAAAGATTTTATAGCCAAATAGTTAATGGCTCAATTGATGACCTTGTGGAGCATGAGTGGGACGTTCAGCTACAGTTTCCTTCATCTAATCAGATTACTTTATCGTGGGACAATTCTGGCTGGAGTGAGCTCATGGAATCTAGTCTTTTACAGGATGCCTTTGGTGGCATGATGATCAATGTTGATATGCTATCATCAACAAGCGTGGTTTTAGACAACCCCGCGTTTAATACTTTAAAGCTTAAGGTAGTTCCTAAAGAAGGAACTGAACCACCGCCTCCTCCATCTGACTATAATGTAACCTTTCAGCTAACAGATTCTCCATGTGATAGTAATCCTTGGGTGACAGGTTCTATGGATGATTGGTCCGGCTGGGGATCTGAGCTATTTGATGAAGATGGTGATGGTGTTTTTAAAACAACCATGACACTAGCTGCTCAGGATGTTGCCTATGAATATAAATACACATGTGGAGGTTGGGATGTTGTTGAGGATGTTCCTGATGAGTGTGCCTACAATGTAGAGTGGAGCAATCGTGGTTTTGTTCTTGCAGATAGTGACCTAATACTTGAACAACATGCGTGGAGCGGATGTCCTGGTGATGAACCTCCACCATCAGGTGATCCAGAATTTGTTGTTCAAATCGGTGCGTTTGCAGGGGATGTTGACTATAGTATGGCCCTTGGCTTTTCCCCAAATGCTAGCGATGGTTATGACCCTGGCTTAGATCAGTATGCTCCACCCGCTCCACCACCGCCGGCTTTTGATGCTGCACTTGCATGGAACGGAGAGCGATACTACACACAAATTATCAATGGTTCGACAGATGATCTAGTTGAGCATGAGTGGGAGATACAGCTACAGTATCCACCATCCAATTTGATTGTCTTGGTCTGGGATGGCCTTTCCAGTGATTTGGGGACGTTTTATCTTCAGGATGCATTCGGTGGAACAATGATCAATGTGGATATGACTTTACAGGATAATTTATATTTGGAAAATCCAGCATTTACTACGCTTAAGCTCTTGGTAACTCCTAGCGGTACATCTACCCCTCCAGAAGAGACAGAGGTAACTTTTACTGTTGTTGATGAGGGCAACGGCTATCAGGATGTAGAGCTAAAAGGACAGATGACTGACTGGGCAACTGTAGATATGGAGCATGATGGGGGTGGAACATGGACACTGACCCTCCCTCTTGAATCGGGTGTGTATGAGTGGGGCGCAATTGAGAATGATGGCTCTGAGTGGGGAATATGGCTTCCCTCGTTTGCAGGTTTTGATTCAAATCCCACAGTAATGGTAGGACCGGATGGTAGTATCAGTGGAGATATAGGTTTTTCCGTTCCATTTCAGGGTGGGGATGAGGTCATGGTGACATTTACTGTTGATATGTCAGAGGAAGATGTCTCTCCAGATGGAGTCCACATTACAGGTTCAATGAACGGATGGAGTACAAGCTCCGACCTCATGGACGATGAAGATGGTGATGGTGTTTACACAGCTACATTCAATTTAGTTGTAGGCAGTCAGCATGAATATAAATTTTTAAACGGAAATGCATGGGGAACGGAAGAGATAGTTCCTGAGAGCTGTTCTCTGAGTGGATTCGGAAATCGTTTTGTGGATGTTCCAGATTCTGATATAGTTTTGGGAACGGTCTGCTTTGGTTCCTGTGAAGAGTGTGACTATGACCCAGGTGATGACCCCGAGTTTGTTGCTCAATTAGGCGCGTTTTCTGATGATTTAGTGTACGATATGGCTTTTGGGTTTTCTCCTAATGCAACAGATGGGTTTGACCCTGGAATAGATGATTACGCTCCTCCAGCACCTCCTCCACCTGCATTTGATGCGGCACTGGGTTGGAGTGGAGAGCGATTTTATACACAAATCGTTAACGGTTCTGCAAATGACCTGGTGGAACATGAGTGGGAAGTACAATTGCAATTTTCTACTTCCAACCAGATCACATTGGTGTGGAACAATGTTTCATCTGAGCTGGGCACCTTCACCCTTCAGGATGCATTTGGTGGTTCAATGATCAACATTGATATGACACAGCAAAATAGTTATTTAGTGGATAATCCAGCCTTTAATGTATTGAAAATATTGGTAACACCAAGTGAAGGTAGTGAACCACCACCCCCATCTGAATATAGTGTCTCCTTTCAGCTAACGGATGCTCCCTGTGATGGTAATCCCTGGGTGACCGGTTCTATGGATGATTGGTCGGGCTGGGGATCTGAGCTATTTGATGAAGATGGTGATGGTGTTTTTAAAACAACCA
>CAZNQF010000169.1:0-4130 GCA_964575125.1 uncultured bacterium | reverse complement strand
ATACCATGCAGTTGGACTCAATCCCGGTAGAACATTATCAGAGGCAGTGTAAACCATTGCCTGATGCAGAACATACTCGCCGGCCGAATACTCTCTCGAGGCTTTCCATCTATCAGGAACAGAACCTAGAAGTAGAAAATATAGCCCCTGGTCAAAATCAAGCTTTAGGTTAAAGGTATATTGCTCAAAAGAAAGAGTATCATCATCGGTATCTAGCCTTCCATCTTGACCTAGAGCGGTTGTAACTTCATCAAAATATAACTGAATTTCTTCACCCCTCTCCCAAGCACAGTCACCCTCGCCCGGATCAGGATTTGTAACGTTCACCTCATTGTCAATACCATTATCATACACAGATAATTTTACATGTTTCCCGGTCGTCATATTTGTTACTCTGAAAGGTAAAAAAGCATACATATTGTTCGGTCTGTCACTGCAGGCAGACGGTTTAGAGGTCTGTTTCGCCGTATCCGCAACTCCGGTACTAAGGTCGATTCTATAGGTATAGGCAGGTCTTTTATTAAAAATAGTTGCTGTCTGAGGATATTCCAAGCCAACATAGATATAGTCAATCAGTGTGGTATCAGGAAGTGAATACATATTTGAGATTACCGCCAGCGGGGGGTTCGGATAGTTATAGATAGCATTATCAAACCGTAATCGAATTCCATCAAAAAAGTCTGTCCAATTACTTTTATAGTCTACATCATCCAGATATCTAAGTGAAAAATTATCTAACTTATATTCAGGCAACAGAATAGAGTTATCCACAAAAATCGCACCCGGCAAATCTAGCAAACTGTCCTGCTGCTCAACCGCTAAAGAGCTCACAGAGATAGCATCCTGCCAGGCAACCGGCTGCCTGTCAGTTGTATCGGAAATCTCATAAATAAATAAGGATGGATTCTCTGTAGCTGAGCCCTCAAAAACATCTTGAACATCATCCGTTGCTTCTTCTATAATACCGTCACCGTTTGTATCTGTCATGATAAATTCTGCCTGAACCTCTATGTGGTAGAGAGCATCCGTTAGTTCTTCCTCTTCCACTATAGTATAAAACTTATTACCATTACCAATGGTATGCTGACCCGGAACAATAAATTCTGAAACATTTCTCGGGTCTGGAAATGTAATATTGCTTGCATAATATCCCGGGATAATCTGAACAAAGTTCGGGTCATCTTCAGATGTACCAAATGAAGATTCATAGCTGGACAGGCCGACCTCCATGCCCGATGAAGCGTCCCAGCTTACAAAGTGAACTGGATTCGAGACCGCCCAAAGGGTTGAGTCTCGGTAAATACCATCTCCATCATCATCAAAATATTCTGTTGTATAGGTTCGTAATCCCATATCATAGGCTGTCACCACGTATGTATATTCAATTCCGTCCACCACTGATGAATCTACAAAGGTATGACTCAGCCCAGTGTTTGACCCCAAATTAATCCGCTGAGCTAGCGGGTCAAAACCTGATATCGACTCTCCCCTTTGCTCATCACATTCAGAATATTCGTCAGAATAGAGACATCTTTTTTCATCCTGCTCCGCAGTTAAATCAAACTGTGCCAGTGGTTTCCAGGCAATAAAATTTCCATCATAATCATAAATTTTGTCATCTGAGTTTCCCCAAGTTTGCCCACTATCCTTACTACGATAGACCCTGTATCCCTCAAAATCAGCATATCCGGTAAACGGATCAAGCGAGAGCTCAGATGCTTTATCCCAGGTCAGTGTTACAATACCATGGTCAGATGTTACATTCAATGTCGGAGAGACGGGGGCTGAGGGGAGTCCTGCTACAACTGTGATTGTCACAGAGTCGGTTTGTGAGAGCATACCCTCATCATCAGAAACCGACAGAACAAATGTAAAATCTTTGTCCACCCCTTCCGTTTCTGGTAAAACAAATGACGGTTTTTTTGTTGTAGAGTTCAAAAAAACTACGTCACCATCCAGAGATGCCCACATATAGTTCAATGGGTCATTATTGGGGTCACTTGAGCGTGAACCATTTAGCAAAACTGTATTGCCGCTTAGGCCTTTCTTAGCATCTCCCGCGTCAGCTTCGGGTGGTTTGTTCCTTAAAACTCTAATAGGTACCCGCGCCTCGCTTGGGCTCCTTCCTGAGCCCTCAGAATCTGAGTCAAACTCTCCGTCATTGACAACTAGACTGAAAACATAGTATGAGATTTCAGACTCATCTGGGGCAGTAAATGTTGGTCTTACTGTTTTTCCCTGATCATGAAACACAAGCTTGTGATCAGTAAAATCCTCACCAAGATCATACATTCCGTTCCCAACATCTATCCAATCTTCTCCCTCATCCCACTCACCATTTTCATCTGAATCTGTCCACTCCTCACCGGAATCCCAGACACCGTTAAGGTCCACCCACTGCTCTCCCTCGTTCCACTCTCCGTTCAAATCTTCGGGGTCTGCAGAGGAAACTAGGGACCACATGTACGATAAAACATCACTATTTGGGTCAGATGACTCTGTTCCATCTAGGGTCACCATCGTTCCCTGCTCAACTGAAAGAATATCTGTAACAACATCTCCATCTGAGTCCAAAACTCCTGCGGTCACAGTTGGAGGTTTATTCTCTAAAATCGTCACAACCATGGTATCCGATGCGGCTGTATCGCCATCACTCACAGTCAAAATCAATTCATATTCTGTAGCTTCAGGTCTGTCAGGAGCTGTAAAAAATGTAGCATCTGTATCTGCTCCATCCAACAAAATAGCACTGGGGCCCGTCCATGCATAGATCAATTCATCAGTAAAATCATCGTCAGCATTTGCAGAGAGAGTTACCGTTGTTCCCTGATCCGACTCAAGGTCCAGCCCTGCCAGCCCTCCCTGATTCGAATATTTTGGGTGGGGCGGCACATTGGCCTTCCCACCAATAAGAACCTCATCGGGGTCTGACTCTAGCTCTCCATCGCTCACGACTAATGTGAACGCATAATCCACAAAATCAGTGGCATCTAAAATAGGCAACGTAAATTCAGGATTTGATATGGTTGAGTCAGACAGCTGAATTTCAGGCGGCGCGCTCCATAAAAAAGTGAGATCGTCATTATTAACATCTGAAGAACTTCAACAGTCCAGCTGTCCAACCGACCACTCCTAAAGGTCCTGATTGGGTCCGGCCTTGGCAACCGGTGCCTTATTACCGAGAACTGTAATCGTAACAGAGTCTGAATTCTCTGAATAGAGCTCTCCATCATTTACAGTTAAGCTAAAAATATAGTGAGTTGAATCCTCAACTAAGGGTGCTATAAACATGGGACGTTTTTCTGAAGCATCAGATAACTCTATCCCATCATGAGATGTCCACTCATACAAAAAATCACCAAAGATATCTGAAACATCTGTATCATCATCCCCATCACCTTTCAAGGTAACGGACTCGCCCCTATAAACCGTGTCATCATTACCCGCATCAGCTATCGGTGCTAAGTTATTGACAACCATAATTGCTACCGTATCAGAGTCAGAAATTAGTGAGCCATCAGAAACAGTGAGGGAAAAAGAATAGCTAACCGTATCTGGAGCAGAACCTGAAACATCAGGCGCAAAAAATCTAGGTTCCTCGGCTGAGTTGCTTGACAAAGTGATCCCACTTAAGGATGTCCACTCATAGGATAGCTGGTCATCATTGCTGTCGTTTGATGCGGAGCCAGAGAGGGTAACCTCATGCCCCTCCACAATGACCTGGTCAGAACCTGCATTGACCACAGGAGCAACATTTCCTAAAAGAGAGATCACTACCGTATCTGGCTCTGAGAAGAACTCTCCATCGCTAACGGTAAGTACAAATCTAATAGAGTCCGAGCCATCGATAGCTTGGGTAGTATCAGCAACAAAAGATGGTTTTTTAATCTTACTATCTGACAGAGAAACAGCTGACAGGGAAACCCAATCATATGTGAGAGCACCAAACAGCTCAACTACTGAAGTGGAATCCTCCCCATCCCCATCCAACTCTACTAAATTTCCATGGTATACCTCCTGATCACTGCCCGCATCGGCAGTTGGGGGAGTGTTATTAATAACCAATATATTTAAAGTATCAGGCTCAGATCTAAGGTCCCCATCACTTACATCTAATGTTAAAACAATTG
>CAZNQF010000168.1:3888-4148 GCA_964575125.1 uncultured bacterium | reverse complement strand
ATTAAAAGAAATGGGCGATGGGCTGTTGCTTTCATTTCAGTGCTACGAGCGCGGTTGAGTGTGCCATAGAGATTCAGAGCATTGCCAATACCATTGATGACCTCAACCTTAGGATAGGTGTACACCAGGGAGAGGTTATCATTGATGGAAATGATATCATTGGTGATGATGTAAATGTTGCCGCGAGAATAGAACCGTTCTCCGCTGCTGGTGGAATAGCTATATCAAATAAGGTTCAGCAGGATATCGCCAGCAATGCC
>CAZNQF010000168.1:234-3841 GCA_964575125.1 uncultured bacterium | reverse complement strand
AGGGTGTGCATCAAGATATCACTATATATTGCATAATATCTCATAACCTTCCTGAGACATAGCTTTCTGAGGTGTCTGCCAAGCTTGAGAAAAGTACTCCAATTAGGTATTTTGTAGTGCCAGCAATGCTAGTGATAGGAATAGCAACATATTTATTTATTCCAAAGAAATCTTCAGTTGCGTCTGTCGCAGTGATGTACATGGAGATTAGAGGAAAGGAAGAGGATCAGTACCTTGAAACAATAACAGAGGACATTATTTTTGATCTTTCAAGCGCACTCCCTGGTAAGTTGAAGGTCTCAGAATCTGGCGCTGTGGCAAAGTTAAAGAATAAAAACTTGGAGACCTCAGAACTTGCAAAGGGTCTAGGAGTGGAATATGTTTTTCGGAGCAGTCTACAGAGATATGGTGATGGATTTAATCTGCGCTGTAGGTTGGTCGAGGCATCGTCCGGTACGGACAAATTTATAAACAAATGGTTTATTGAGGCAAACAGCCTCCAATCAATTGTTGGGGTCCTTGTAGAAAATATTATCAGTGGACTTGACCTAAATATGGAGGGTGAACTAAGTAAAATTGAGTACAACCCAGAGGCCTATCAGTTGTATCTAAGGGCGAAAGACCTTTACGCTAGAAGTAAGGACTATGAGCAAACAGAAGAGGCAATGGAAATTATGAAAAATTCAATTAATCTTGATGATAAACTCATAGCAGCGCAGATTAAACTTGGAGAGATGTATTATGCTAATGGTGACTACGAAAGGGCTGGAAAATTATATGAAAGGTCCCTCAATAAGAGTAAGCGCTTAGAAGATAATTCCAATATTGCAGAGTCCTTGAGAAAGCAGGGCACGCTCTTCAGAAAGCAGCGGGACTATGAGAGCTCTCTAGAAAAATTTAATGAAGCCCTATCTATTTTTAAGGTAATGAATGATAAGAGTAGCATGGCAAAGGCGATGAACAGCATTGCTATCCTTTACTATAAAACCAAGCGACTAGATGAGGCGCTCGAGTACTGGTTGCTTGCATTTAATACAGCAAAAGAATTTGATGATAAATTGAAGATATCAAAATATGTGAACAATATAGGCATTTGGTACTGGAAAGATCTTGACTACTCAAAGGCTATTGATTATTATAGTGAAAGCCTTATAATAAAAGAAGAACTTGGCGATACAAGGAATTATGGAAAAACACTGCACAATATGGGTAAGGTATATTATGATATGGGTGATTTTGTAAATTCTATTGAGTTCTTTACTAAAAGTATTGTACTAAAAGAAAAGCTCAGTGACCAAAAAGGACTGAAAGCTACTCTCCTAAAACTGGGTGAAGCTTATTTTGAAAATGAGAACTACGAAAGCGCACTCACCAACTTTAGAAAGTCACTTAAAATTACTAAGTCCTTTGGTGATATCTTTGATGACCTTGAAAGATATAAAGTAATTGGGATGTCCCATTGCAATCTATCTAACTATGACAGCGCGGCATATTATTTAAATATGGCTGATAGTATTCTTATTGATTATCCTATTGATAGATTAAACACTCTCTCATGGCTTGCTCTAACATCATCAAAAGATGGTAATATGAACTTAACAAAAACCTATGTAGAAGAGTTTGAGGGAATCTATAGCGATAATGACCCATCACAAGATAGAATAATTAGAATCAATTGGAATATGTATAATGTATATAAGTCATTAGAAAAAACAAAAACTGCAAAGGAACACCTTGAAAACTCATATCTAGAGCTAAAATCACGCTCAAAAAACATAAAGAACAAGGGTGACAGAAATAAGTTTTTATCTGTTAAACTTCATGAGTATATTACTTCAGCTTGGGAGGGTTCATAAGATATTAAGGTCATATTTAACAGTGATTTGAAGAATGCCTGAAAATTCTAAACCAACAAGAAAACTTGCTGCAATTGTTTTTACCGACATTGTGGGATTTACAAAGCTTTCTGCAAAGGACCAAACTAAAGCTGCTGCCCTTTTGGTCAAGCAGCGAGAGCTTCTTAAACCGTTAGTTGAATCTATGAGGGGGCAGTGGGTAAAGGAGATGGGAGATGGATTACTACTTATCTTTGATACTGTAACGGATGCGGTTGAGTGTTGTATTAAGATTCAACATATATTAAAACCTCTAGAGCACCTTAACCTCAGAATTGGTATTCACCAGGGCGAAATATTAATCACTGAAGACGATGTCATAGGTGATGAGATTAATCTTACTGCACGGATTGAGCCATTTTCTGCTCCCGGCGGTATTGCTATCTCTAATAAGGTCAATGATGCCCTTATAAGAGAAGAAAAATTTGTTACAAAATTTTTAGGAAAACCGAAGCTAAAGGGTGTTGGGCAGAGTGTTGAAGTTTATTGTATTATTTCGCATGACCTTCCAGAAACAAATCTATCTGAAGTTTCTGCTAAACTGGAAAAGAAAACCCCAATCTGGTTATTTATTGTCCCTGCTATTCTGGTAATTGGAATTGCAGGATATTTTATTATGAATAAGAAACCCAAAGTAGTATCCGTAGCTGTGATGTATATGGATATTATTGGAAATAAGGAAGACCAATATCTAGAGACTATCACTGAAGATATAATTTTCAATTTGTCAAAGGTTTTACCTGGAAACCTATTGGTCTCTGAACTCACAGCTGTACGCAAGCTAAAAAATACAGATATGGAGGTAGCGGATATTGCCAAAAGTTTGGGTGTTCAATATGTATTTAAAAGTACTCTTCAGCGTTCAGGTGGTGGATTTAATCTGGGATGTAAGCTTGTAGAAGCAAAAACTGGTTCCGAAAAATTTGAGACCAAAGTGTTTATTGAGGAAAATGGTTTGCAATCTATTGTTGGCGTATTGGTTGAAAGTATAGTCAACGGATTGGACATTCCAATGGCCGCTGAAATGAGAAAAATTGAGTATGACCCCAAATCCTATGAACTTTACCTGAAGGCAATAGATTTATATGCGAGAAGCGATAATGTTGAACATGACTTAGAAGCTATCAATATGATGAAATCATCAGTTGATTTAGATGATAACTTAATCGCTGCTAAGCTTAGGTTAGGACAAATGTATTATGATAATGGAAATTACCCTGATGCCAATTTTCTTTATTCAAGATCACTCAAAAGAAGCAAGCAACTGGAAGATAATACCAATATAGCAGAGTCCCTTAGAAAGCAAGGTGCACTATTACGAAAACAACGTCAATATGATGAAGCACTCAAAAAGTTTGATGAAGCTCTATCTATTTTTAAGATAATGAATGATAAGAGTAGTATGGCCAAGGTGATGAACAGTATTGCGATTCTGTACTACAAAACCAAGCTTCTTGATGAGGCGCTTGAGTACTGGTTGCTTGCCTATAATACTGCCAAGGAGTTTGATGATAAACTAAAAATATCAAAATATGTTAATAATATTGGTATATGGTACTGGAAGGACTATGACTACTCAAAAGCAATTGATTATTACAATGAGAGCCTGTCAATCAAAGAGGAGCTTGGGGACACGAGAAACTATGGAAAAACTTTGCACAATATGGGGCAGGTCTACTATGATATGGGTGATTTTACAAATTCTATTGAAT
>CAZNQF010000168.1:0-224 GCA_964575125.1 uncultured bacterium | reverse complement strand
AAAGTTCTAAGCTGAAAGAAAAACTCAATGACCAAAAAGGATTAAATACTACGTTGTTAAATCTTGGAGGAGCATATTACTCCAACACAAATTATAAAGAAGCACTAAGTAAGTTCAGGGAATCCCTTGAAATTTCATTTTCCTTTGATGATATTTATGATATATCAGATAGATACCAAGCACTAGGAATGACACATTTTCAATTATCTAACTATGACAGTGCA
>CAZNQF010000167.1:0-4178 GCA_964575125.1 uncultured bacterium | reverse complement strand
GATATGGTGTCAAACGATCCCATAAAACAGGAGATAATAATCCAAGGAATAGATATAAAAAATATGTTATTACTCCCTTTAACAAAGATGGTTGGGTAAAAATCAAAATAGCAATCATTAATATACCCCAAATCGCAAAAGAAATTTGATGAAACGCAGTTAAAATGCTAAAAACAGGACCAACAAGTAAAAATAAAAAAAAGGGATTCAGCTTTGACCAATATAACATAGGAATAACCGTAGAAAGAATAATGATTGCAGTACCTAGATCTGGCTGTTTTAAAACAATTACAGTAGGTACAATTACAATAATAATAGGAATAATTAAGGTACCAAATCTATTTATATCTAAATTATTATCAGATAAATAACGAGCAATAACTATAACAACTATCCACTTTGCAAATTCCGATGGTTGAATTCCAATTATCCCGATATCTATCCAACGATGGGTACCCGCAATTTTAGGGCCAATAAATGGAAGGATAACGCTGATTAATATTACTCCATAAATCCAGTAAGCAAATTTATGGTAGATTGCTTTAGGTAGTAAAAATGTAAATAAAAACAAAATGATTCCAGGAAAGATGAAAAACATTTGTTTTAAAAATGAACCCGACTTTAATGAGCCCTCCTGATGGATTGAGATACTGGCTAATCCAAGTAAACCGATTAAAAATAATAAAAAACTTATACCCAAAATAATTCTGTTTGACTCTTTGAACTTTTTAATAATTATCACTTATAAATTGATTTTAGTTATATGTTGAAAAATAAAAATCAAATGCTTTCCTAGCAATTGGCGCAGATACTTCTCCTCCATGTCCACCATTTTCTACTAATACAACAATTGATAAAATTGTATCATTATATTTGCCATATCCTAAAAACCAGGCATGAGGTTCTCCATGTGGATTTTGGGCTGTACCTGTTTTACCGTATATTTTTAATCCATCTATATGAGGGTCTGCTAACTTCCCTGTCCCATTTACATGAGATACAGCGGATAATAAAAAATTATCAATTAATTGCCATGTTCTTGGAGAATAATTTCTTAAAACATGTAAATCTGATTTTTCCTTAATATTTAAATGAACAGTATTTGTTTTACCATGTGTAGAAATTATATTTGCAAATTGTAAAAGTTGTATTGGTGTAACTAAAATTTCTCCCTGACCTAATACATGGTTAAGCATTACTCCTTTTGACCATCCCCATTTTCCATGTTTTTTGTTAAGATACACTTTATCAGGTATTAATCCTTTTTTTTCTTCAGGCAAATCAATAAGAGTTTTTCTACCAAATCCAAAGTTATAACATGAATTAACCCAATCATCTAATTGAATTGATTGAACAGCCTGATAAAAATAAATATTACAAGATTCAGCGATAGCTTTTTTCATATTAACTACACCATGGCCTCCTTCTTTCCAACAATTAAAAATTCTATCTCCATAAGTATAGCTCTCGCTACAAAATGTTTCCCAATTAGGCAAAATCTTATTTTTCTCTATCAGGGGAAATAAAGCAATTAGTTTAAAGATTGATCCCGGAGGATACAAGCCTGAAGTGTTTCGATCCAATAGTGGTGTATCTGGATTATTAATGATGTCATTCCATTCATCATTGGTAGGGCCACTTGTGAACAGTACAGGAGATAATGAAGGCGAACTAACATAAGATAAAACCTCCCCCGTTTTTCCATTCGAAGCTAGTACAGAGCCTCGTTTACCTTTCATTAATTTTTCCATGACTCTCTGTAGCAAAGAATTAATGGTTAATTTAATATCTAAACCAGGAATTGGATGTACTGTTCTTTCTTTTAAATGACCTACAATTTCACCAATGAAGTTTACTTCAAAAAAATCTATTCCTTTTTGCCCTAATAGCGTATTTTCATAGACTTTTTCAATGCCGGTCCAACCAGTTAAATCTCCTAGACTATAAATATTCTGTTTACCCATATTATTTAACTTAGAGTCATTTATCTCTCTAACATATCCTAATATGTGTATACCATTAATTTGGTTTGGATAAAATCGTTCCGGTAATTTTTTATAATGGGTTCCTGATAAACTTGTTTTATTTTCTTCTAATAAACTTAACTGTTCAAAATTTAAATTTTTAGCTAACCTAACAGGTTTGAAATTATTTTTATAATATCGTATATAATTTTTTTTCATGCTCTCTATAGAAATACCCGTTAAACTATTTATTATTGAATACTTACTTTCTTTTTCCTTGAATTCTTTAGGAATTGCTGTTAAAACAAATGTGGGATAATTATTTACTAAAATATTATTATCCCGATCAAGAATCAACCCTCTGGGTGCAGGCAAAGATACTGCTTGTATCCTGTTCCCTTCTGCTTTTGCATGATATTTTTCGTATCTAATTATTTGGATATAAAAATAGCGGGCAATTAATATAATAAATACAATTCCTATGATACATCTTAACACCCAAAGCTGACTCCTATGAATTTTGTTTTCAGCTTTCAGCATTTAAGACCTTCGATGGAGAGGTCTTACAATTTGTAGAATCCCAATAAAACCCAACGTGTACATTGTGGTCAAAATCCAAATAGTAATATAGTGTATAGGATTATCAATAAAAATTGATTGATAGCGAATAAATGTAATTAATAAAAAGTGAATTATTACTATTGTCAACCAGGTAGTATGAAATTGAAATGGAGATTTAGTTCTATTGTTTATACAAAATATTCCTATTAAATATCCAGTGAGAGTATATGTTAGTGGAGATAGACCAAATAAAGTGCCCACTCCTAATAAATCAGAAATAATTCCTAAAATAAATCCTATAATAACTCCAGAAGTACTACCAAACTGAACACTCACATATATTAAATATATTAGTATAAAATCTGGTCTAATACCATTAATAGATAAAAATTCTGATAAAATAGATTGAAAAATAATAATCAAAAACCCATAAAAATATATTTTCATATTAATAATATTATCAATCCAACACAACGAACACATCTAATAATGATTCAATATCTTCTGAAATTTGAATTATTATTATTTTATTATAATTTCCCAGTTTATCAATTATTCCACTAACAATCCCAATGGGAAGGTTTTTAGGATAAATATTACTAAATCCAGATGTCACGACTCCATCACCAACTTTAACATTTGCATTTTTTTGTACTTCTCTAATTTGACATTTATTATTTCCGTACCAACGCAATATGCCTGTGTCTCCAGACGGTAAAATTCGTACACTTAACCTATTGTTTACATCATTAATTAATAGAATTATTGATGATTTTTCGCCTGCGATCAATACTTTTCCAATTACACCATTTGGAGTTAAAATAGGATTATCATTTCTTACCCCATGTGAACTTCCAACGTCAATAGTAATTGAATTAATATTTGATAAAATCCCTTTATTAATAACTTTAGAGGGAAGTAATTGTAACTGATTTTGTCTTTTAAAGGAAAGCAGGTCTTCTAATCGTTGGTTTTCATCTTTTAAATATTGCATAGAGGATACTTGAAGGGATAACTGTACATTTTTTTCCCTCAGAAGAGAGTTCTCTTGATCCAATGTATAAGAATATTTTATCCAACCAACAGGCCTATATAGTTGAGAAAAAACATCAATCACTCTAGACCTGAATAATACTACATTTTTTGATGAATTTTCTGTTAAAAGAAATGTAAATGAAATAACTATAAATATAATAAAAAAAGCTTGATGCTTATTATCAGATATGAAGGAAGAAGACTTTCTCATAAAATATTATATTAACACATCTTTATATTTCCTCACATTTTCAAGAACCATTCCGGTACCTGTTACAACTGATAATAAAGGATCTTCAGCAACGTTGACAGGTATATTTGTGCGTTCCCTAATAATTTGGTCTAAACCATTCAGCAAGCTCCCGCCACCTGTTAAGATAATACCTCTATCTAAAATATCAGATGCTAATTCTGGTGGTGTATTTTCTAATGCTTGTTTAACAGATTCAACAATACTATTTACAGGCTCTTTAAGCGCATGTCGAATTTCATCAGAAGAGACTTCAGTAAAAGAAGCGGATCCATCTCCTAGGAATATCTGTTTTTTTTGAGCATGGGTGTAGTCTTTATTAAAATATTGAATATTATCAATTACGTGTCCGTTCGCCACAAAAATAT
>CAZNQF010000166.1:0-4239 GCA_964575125.1 uncultured bacterium | reverse complement strand
CTCGTGCTTTATTTCTACACGATCGCTCTTACTCAGCACCCAGTCTCCGGTCCAGTTAGACGTTACATAAAAATATAGGTTTCCCTCAACCAGCTCAGAGCCATTAGGAGCAAAATAGTTAAACTGAATATCATTAAAGATGCCATGTTCATTGGTTTGAGTTGTTCCTGTTCCCACGTTATCTGCATCTACAAGGGTGCACCCCCAGGACATTCAACCCATGTACCAGCTGTATCATCGCCCTCTTCTTCGCCATCGCCCGCTGGGTCTAGACAGTCTGCCTCTGTTATAGGTTGAGGACTGTCATTGTTGTCACCATCCGTTTGCGCTCCTTTACAGTAGCTAATATAAATTTGTGTTAGAGAGTCAGTTGTGGAAAACCAGAGTGAATATATCATTTCATCGGCACCTTCTGAGTTGTCCAATGTTATTTCTTCAAAACTAGTATCATTCCCATTAACAACCTCATCATTATCATAATCATGCTGATCTATCACCCAGTCCGGTAGGCCAGAGCTTAGAACATCTGCGGGATTAGCAGGATACACCTCACCTGCATCACTGCTTGTGTCATCATTCCCGCTGTAGTCTGGGGCAAATGTAGCATAGTTGAGGATTGAATTTATTATTATACCAGAGGTATTCTCTCCGCCTACCTCTTGGTCACCCGACCCATAAAAAATGGAATAATTTACCGGCAACTCGATAGGTACGTGATTTGTTGGAATTCCATATTTATTACCACCGCCATCATACTCTGTGCCACCATAGGTGTTGACCGGAAACAAAACCATGAATTTATCTCCATTAGAAATTGAATCTGCATCAGAGAAGTTTAAGGTTATAGAACCCACATCAGCGGAAGAAACACTAACGCCCAGAGGTAACCTTGATGTGAGAGAGACAGAAACACCATCGCTATAGTTTCCATCAATATCTGGGTCAGATATCGCGATCCCCGTGGGGCAATAAATAGTTATTTTTGACCGTTCCTTTCCATTGTTTTCATAAAGGAAATTGTTCTGACCATCAGTGTTAGCCACAAGGAGGTCCAGATCTCCATCGCTGTCATAGTCTCCCCAAGCACTACCATATGAATTTCCCCCACTACTTACTATATCTCCTGCTGTGATTTTTGTAAAGGTTCCGTCCCCAGCGTTTTCATAAAGGAAATTGTTCTGATTATCATAGTTAGCCACAAAGAGGTCCAGGTCTCCATCGTTGTCATAGTCTCCCCAAGCCGGAGACCTTGAATCTCCCCCATCATTTACTATATCTCGATCTGTGACCTCTGTAAAGTTTGACACCCAATTTCCTGAACCATTATTTTGAAATGTGATGGTCAATGACTGCAAAAAGGGTGTTGCCTCTGTTGCGTCCAGGGGCAAGGTTGAGGGTGAAAGACCTACCGTTGCGGAGTAGGCTGCAGAGCTAAGTAAAAATATTGAAATATTTAATAAATAACGACTAATCATAGTGTTTCTCCATCTTAATTTTTTAGGAAAATAAGTTCCACTTTTTTGACATGTTTCCATATAAAGCAAAAGGGGTCCCCTAGGAGGGACTCCCGTTATATTTTAACTTTACCAATGTTATTTCCATGATATTCTGCTATCTCTAACATTTAAGTTTGATACAAATAGCTCTTGCATATAGTATCGTGTATTACTAAACACTAAATTAATTTAATTGCTAAAAAACACGGCAATTCATACGAACGAAATAATTGTTCTGTAAAAACACAGAACAATATAAAATAGAACACAGTTTTTTAGAAGAAATCACAAAAAATAGTATAACTTAATAGAAAAAAAGAATGAAATATAGAAGATAAATATGATAGAGAAAATTTATTACCACTTATTCAGTGCTCTTTTAAATTTGACAATTATTAAATAAGAGGAATGTAATGGAGTCAAATAAAATAAATTTAAACGAAAAGTATTCAAAGTTCACTAAGCACTGGTCCCCCAGAGTTATTGCTGAAATGAATGACTATCAATTTAAAATTGCTAAAATTAAGGGAGAGTTTGTATGGCACAATCATAAAGATACAGATGAGACCTTCATAGTTATTGAAGGAAACATGTCTATCAAGCTTAGAGATGGTGAGATAGAACTATCTAAAGGAGAAATGTTTGTCGTTCCAAAAGGAGTTGAACATAAGCCATGCGCAGAGAATGAATGTAAAATTTTAGTTGTTGAACCTCGGGGAGTTATTAATACAGGGGACGCGGGAGGGGAGCTGACTATTACAGAAGAAAAGTGGGTTTAATTAATATTATTAATTAGTAACGCCTTGGTAGTAGAACAATTCTTTTTTATTTTTAAAATCCTCTATGACTGAATCAAAAGAATCAATCATATAGTATCTATCTTGGAGGTCACTGTAATCAAATCTTGTTAAGATTATTTCTTCAAAATCATATGGAATAATTTTATCTTTATTATTTATTACATTACTGATTTCGTCAAAGGAAGAGAGTATTCCAGCTCCATATATCTCAATGCCTAGCTCTGTATTAGATTTTACAACACCAAACTCTAGTGTCCACCAAACAAAATTTTGAAGTCTCTTGAGGTTATGTGATTTCAGATCTTCAGTTAATTTTTTAGAATTAATAATATCACATCCCAGCTCCCCAATATTTTGTAATAATGTACAATAACTCTGGTCCAATAGAAATGATGCGTGACCAAATATTTCATGAAAAATATCTGGCTCTGGAGTATAGGCAAGTTCATTTCGTACCTCTGTGTTTTTATATTTATTATAAAATCTAGATGATAATCTAATTATGTCTGAACTTGGGAAATATTTATCGGATAATAATTCAAAAAAAATAATCTCATCTACAAACCCCGAAACAGTTTTGATCTGCCAGCCTGTATGGCGTTTAACAATTTGAGATACTTTATCTAAATTTGGCATAACAAAAGAGAAATTCGCTAAATGGCTATCGAACACATCTATTCCATTTCTAAACATATCTATGCTATTGTCATACGCTATGGAGTAAACTTTTCCATATAATTCCTTCCAAATATCATGCTCTTCATCATCAATTAGGTCATAATTTTGATTGATATCCCACTGGTCTTTTTCACTATAAACAATAATATTTTTGATTTGATTTTCAATGTTATTCAAGAACAAATAATCGTGCTCAGATTTTAAAGTAGTTTTCATTTAATTTTTAAGAACTCATCCTTTTGGATTTGTAGCCCTATGAATGGTTGACGGATAATAAAATTAATCATGCTCGTGCTGATGAGCATCATGGGAGTGCTCACTGTCGTGATGATCATGTGAGTGACTGTGGGGAGCCTTGTGATGTTCACGGTACCCTGACTCTATTGGGTCTTTATGCATCTCATTGGTTTGGTGACCTTCTAATGTAAAATAACCATTCAGCTGATAAATCAATAATAGCATTCCTAGAACAATTAATCCCGAATTTAATAACAAAGATATTTTTTTAAATGATTCCTTAGGTATTATTAGTATTAAAGGGAACACTATAAAAAGGGCCCCGACCTGCCCCATCTCCACGCCTACATTGAATGATAGGATTTGTGATATAGAGAGGTGAGCTGTTGCCATCTCTTGTAGCTTTGTTGATAAACCAAACCCATGAATTAAACCAAATATAAATACCATCAAAATTAGGTTAGGAGGTTTTTTAGAAAACCATTTTTTAAAACCATCTAAATTTTCAAAGCCTTTGTAGATGACACTAAATGCAATAACTGCGTCAATTAAAAAAGCATTCGCACGAATTTCAAATAAAGTAGCAAAAATAAGAGTTACACAGTGAGCAACTGTGAAAGCAGTTATAAACTTGAAAATATCAAGATAGCTCCGCAAAAAGAAGACAACACCAATAAGAAACAGAATATGGTCATAGCCTGTAATCATATGTATAGCACCCTCTCGAACACAGTCACTCAATAAATCAAGCTTTGTCCCTTCGCGCACTCCGAGAGGATATAAAAATCCAGAGAGAGTGAAAAATAAAAATATTTTGCACCTGTTTACCATATTACCTCTCATCATTAATAATAAGTTTGCCTTCCACGTAATTCAGTTTGTAGTTCCAAGAGCTTGTGAGCATTATTTTTTAAGCCCTACTCTTTTCCATGCTTTTAATATCTTTGTCCTTTTATAAAAAACAGTGTAGACACAAAAGATGTTAACAAATAAAAGCATATTATAGTTGTAATTGGCAATTCTGAACC
>CAZNQF010000165.1:3988-4243 GCA_964575125.1 uncultured bacterium | reverse complement strand
CTATTTTCAAAAAAATAAATACCAAACTCCAAAAAATCAATCCATGATTAAGAGAATCTCTGCGATGGAGTGGATAATAACCTCATCAGAAGTTGAGGCAATTCTGACCGAGGCAAACCTGATAAAGAAGCACCAGCCAAAGTACAACATAGATCTAAAGGATGGTAAATCATTCCCATTTATCAGAATTACACATGAGCCATTTCCACAGGTATTTCTTACCCGTGAAATAGTGCAAGATGGCTCAAAGTATTT
>CAZNQF010000165.1:2051-3978 GCA_964575125.1 uncultured bacterium | reverse complement strand
AAACCATTATAGATATAAAGGTCTCACTCTGCCTTGACTATCACATTAAAAAATGTGGCGGACCGTGCGATGGCTTGGTCTCACAGGCCACATACGATAAAATGATTAATGCGGTGATCTCCTTTCTCCAAGGAAAAACAAAGCAAACTGAGAACTTTATAAAAAAAGAAATGAGGGCTGCCTCATCCGAGCAGCGATTTGAGGATGCGGCACGATACAGGGACCAGCTGGAATCTGTTTTAAGATTCAAAAACCGACAGAGAAAGGTCAAAGCAGATTTTAGAGACAGAGATATTTTTTCAATCGCACATGAAAATGATTTTGGTATTGCGGTTATTATCAGAGTAAGAGAGGGCAGAGTGTTCAGCCGAGAAAAAATATATCTTAGACAGATAAACTCACTGAGCGAGACCCTCTCATCACTTGTGACCCGATTTTATTTAGACTCATTTGAGGTTCCCAGAGAGGTTTTACTTCCTAATAAATTATTAAATGAGAGCGCGATCACTGACTGGCTCAAAGAAAAAAGATCCGGAGCGGTGAGCGTTCACTATCCAGAGAGAGGGGAGAAGGCCAAGGAAATGAGAGTTGCCCATCAAACTGCAAAGCTTTTGCTGGGACAGTGGATTCTTGAGAAGAAGAAACGTAGGGAGTTTATCCCGAGCTCTCTGAAACAGCTTCAGGAAGACCTCCAGCTCAAAGCTCCTCCAAGAAAAATAGAGGCCTTTGATATCTCTCACCTGGGTGGAACCAATACAGTTGCCTCCATGGTAACATTCAGAGATGGAAAACCTCTAAAGAAAAGCTATCGAAAATATAATATTAGGTCTGTATCATCAATAGATGATTTTGCCTCCATTCGTGAGGTCATCGTTAGGCGCTACAAAAGACTTTTAAAAGAAAAACAACCTCTGCCGGACCTGGTTCTGGTTGATGGTGGTAAGGGCCAGCTCTCCATGGCGCTCTCTGCGCTCAGAGAGCTGGGCATTTCCTATGTTCCCGTTGTAGGTTTGGCAAAGCGCTTGGAGCAAGTATTTCTCCCCGGAAATAGAGAGCCCCAATCGATATCCAAGTCATCTCCCGGTCTGATATTGCTCAGGAGGGTTCGGGATGAGGCACACAGATTTGCAATTACGTTCCAAAGAAAGAGGCGCACAAAATCTGTAAAAGAGTCAGCATTTTTAGTTGTAAAGGGGGTCGGCCCAAAGCGGGTTTCTATGTTGCTCAAGAGCTATCAAAATTTAGATGATATATTAAAGGCACGAGCTAAAGATCTCGCAAAAAAAATATCTGTATCTAGGGAAACCGCAGAGCAATGTATATCCCTAGCAAAAAAAATAAAAAAAAACAACAGCTGATTTAGGGTAGCGCTATCTTATTTAGGTGAAATCTTTTTGCCCCTGTTTTTTTTAGATTTGCCCTTGTTTTTTTTATCTGATGTGATATCCTTTTCGATCCAAGAGAGCGATATCCCGTTGCGGCTTTACGTACCATCAATCTCTCAAGCTTTTGCTCAAGAAATCTTAAATCTTGGGTGATTTTTTTGTCCAGCTCAGCGTGAATGATCGCTATCATATTGTTAAACTCTTCTCTATCAAATAGGCGGGTCAGACATACGATCTCACCCTCGGAGTTAATGATGATGTTTCGGGTGACCCCTGAGCCCTCTTCCGCAAACTTTTCAAAGGTAACCGCTCCCGAGTCCATGGCAAGGGGATAGCTTATTCTCATTTCCTTGGCAAATTTTTTCACAACCTCTCGGGGCTCATCACGGTCTATCCCTATCAATTGTAGGCCTGCCTTTTTATATTTTCTCCATAGGATTAGGACTAGTTGCTTTACTTTTAATTAGACAACCAAGTATAAAAAATAAGGATAAAAATGATCAAAAATCTGGAGATCTTAGACTCTTTGATAACAGAGTTTG
>CAZNQF010000165.1:0-2041 GCA_964575125.1 uncultured bacterium | reverse complement strand
GTCATCACTGTCTTTTCCTATCATTCGTAGTCCTGCGTTGTTTTATTTTCGAGATATCTCGCTCTCTATGTTGGGCATCTCCTCCGTGCTTTCTGAGCACCATGAAGCGGTAAACTGAAGCATGATAACCTCCCCCCTGAGCTCATCAAAGGAGCTGACACTGCCATCCGGAAATTCCAAAATAAAGTTTGGAGAGGGCTCACCAAGCTCTACGCTGTAGCCCCTTGAATCTAGCGGTTGATTATTTTTATCGTTCGAAAAAACTATAGATAGAGATATTAGTAGTAGCGCTGTTGATCTTATTTTCATTTATTTTTAAGTGTTTATAATTATAATATGAGCAAACCCTCTGAACACGTAGTGGGTGCCAGGTGGTATGCTACTCCAGTGGAAATCCCTGCTCCGTCATCCAAACATCGGAAACAAATTTACTTAGATAGTTTCTGATACCATCGGCAAGGATGACCAGACAGATCTCACCCTCTTTTAGCTCTGTCGCCGCTTCCAGCGCTGCCCAGGCACAGGACCCCGAGGAACCCCCAACCAACAGCCCCTCCTCATTTATAAGTCTTCGCGCCATTGCAAAGGAATCTTCGTCATTTGTTTTTATGTATTTGTCTACCAATGTGTTGTCCAAAACATCTGGGAAAAAGTCATATCCGATGCCCTCAACCATATAGGGGAATACATCCTCTCCACCGCCTAAAATGGAGCCAAAGGGGTCAACTCCCACTATATATATATGGGGAATCATCTCTTTCAGTTTTTTTGCAACACCGCTAATGGTGCCCCCAGTTCCCACTCCAATTACAACTGTGTGGAGGTCCGTACCGAACTCAGAAATGATCTCCTCAGCGGTGCCCTCATAGTGCGCATTGGGATTATTTTCATTTTTATATTGGTCCAATATGTGCGAGTTGGGTGTCTCATCTTTTATTCTTTTTGCAACCTCTATAAGACCCTCAGGGTCATCGTGGCTTGCCTCCGTGGGAGTTCTGACGATCTCCGCGCCCAGTGCTTTTAGAACGACCTCTTTTTCCATGCTCATTTTTTCGGGCATGGTAATAATAAGTTTGTAACCTTTTACCGCTGCAGCGAGCGCGAGCCCGATACCGGTATTACCTGATGTGGGCTCTATCAGAGTGTCGCCAGGCTTTATCGCTCCAGAGCTCTCTGCCTGCTCGATCATGCGAACGGCTATCCTGTCTTTTAGAGATCCCCCTGCATTGAGAAACTCACACTTTGCAAACAAATTACATTTCAGATCTTTTCCAATCTGATTTAGCTTAACGGTGGGCGTATTTCCGATGGTTTCCAATATTGTGTTGTAGATCATTCTCTGCCTTTTGTGTGAATAATTTAAAAAAAGATTATGAAAAATTACATCTATTTAATAGATTTGAACAGATTATAGTTAAGCTAATTAATACTTAATATAATCCAATAATGTGATGTAAATCATATTTGAGTTCCCTCCAGAAATTTTCACTTGTATTATGCATTTAGGGGTCATACATTTCGGTCGAGCTATGTGGAAGACCTTAACAATAACGTGCGGTCCGCACCCCCGTTTTATGACGGTGTGGTGTCTACCGACCGAGGCAGAAAAATAGTTTTTGTGATTTGTTCCGGACACTATTTTCGAATCTACCCCCACGCTCCGACCCAGTCGGAAACGCGCTATTTCTGCCCCCCATATCTTCACATATCTCTTCAACAAAATTTATTTTTCATTAACAAATAAAGGAGTAGAAAATGAACCTACTTAGACAATCTATTTTGTTTACACTCGTTTCTGTTTTCTTGGCATCGTCCGTAGTGGCTGATGTTAATAAATATGAAAAGCCGGACCCAAGTAAAGCTGGAAACGAATATTCTTCATCACAATATGATGAGCAGAAATTTCAAGAAATGCAGGCAAGCGGTCGCACCACTAGTGCGTCCTCATACAAAGATCTGCAAGAAAGACTCGCTCTATCACGCGATCAGGAATTTGTTCCTGGTGGTAGAGGAGAGCTTTTAATTCATCTGGAAGACGCCT
>CAZNQF010000164.1:2466-4270 GCA_964575125.1 uncultured bacterium | reverse complement strand
ATTATATTCACCACTTTTTGGAATATCACTACAAAGTCCATCATCATCACAACCTCCTACAATTCCATCACCATCCCAATCCATATCAGGATAGGATGCGACTAATAACTTATTTACATCATATACCAAAGATAATTTATTATACTCACTTTCCAATACCTTATACTTAAATCCTAATGTGAGATTAGTTGGCTGTGGATCAGCCTGAGCAGGGTCTATAAATGCTACCTTGGGTCCAATGTTTGTTATAGTTAAACCAAAATCTAATTTGGGAGATAAAAACTCTTTTCTGAGATAACCAAAATCAAATCCAAAATCAAGCGAGGTTCCTTTTCCTTTCTCTGCACCTGCGCCTAAATCAACTAGATGTTGATAAGAAATTTTTGCATTGATTCCAAAAGACGATCTCTCTGATAAAAGTGAGCTATATGAGATAGTGGTAGCCATCATAAAGCTTGTAAAGGTTCCAAGATAATCTTCAGGGCCTTCTCCCATTCTTATTTGCTCTCCCAAACTAAGATAAATTAAATGACCACCAAATGTTCCTAATGTTGGTACATGTTTTCGAAAAGCAAAAAAATCATAGTAAAGGTCATCAGCAAGGTTCGGCAGCCAATTTACGTGCATCATTGCCAACTCAGAACCTTCTAAAAATCCCAATCCGGCAGGGTTCCAATAACTAGCATAGGCATCATCAGCAACAGCAACATTTGCCTCACCCATTCCTCCTGCTCTTGCTCCGGGAGAGATAAGTAGAAATATTGCACCAGCTTCACTACCAAATGAGGGAGTGAGACAACTAGTAATTAAAGCTCCAATTAAGGTAAAACGCTTCATATTTTTCTCCATAATAAAAAATGAATAAATAATGCGGGAGAGCCCCGCTTTTCTAATAATTAATAGCGTTTTTAAATAGTTGTCTCCATTGATGAATTGAATCTATTTATGTATATAGTTTTCAGTCAAGTAATGTTTTATTGAAAAAATAGTTCCCTCTTAAACAAAATAATTCATTTTTATTTTGATTTTATATATTTTTCAATAAAAGAATAGTGGTACGTAGGTTAAGATCAAAACAAAAATTAAGCGAATAAGAAAAAATGGAAAAGTAGCACTATAAAGTACAGGCATAGATTTATTAAACCTATAAGCTGATAAAAACAAATTCATACCTATTGGAGGTGTAAAAAATCCTAGCTCAAGATTCGCAATGAAAATTATAGCTAGATGAACCGGGTCAATATTAAAATAAAGGCCTAGAGGAGCAATAAGTGGTACAAAGACAATAATTGCAGAAAATATATCCATCATACATCCGATAAGAAGTAATAAAACATTCAATAAAAGTAAAAACAAGAGTTTGGAGGAGATTGTAACTTTTATCCATTCCAATAATCTGATTGGAATTTGGGCATCAACTAGATATGCTGTCAATCCCATTGCTACACCAAGAATTATCAGCACACCGCCTATCAAGGTTGCACAATTAATAACAATACGCGGTAGATCCTTTGGAGGCAAATCTTTATAAATTATAATCTCTATAAATAAAATATACACGACAGTAAAAGCCGCTGTTTCAACTAGGGTCATATATCCGCTAAATACGCTGAATAAAATTAAAAATGGAAGTAAAATTTCCCATTTCGCCTTCCAAAAACTTCTTGCTATTTTACCTTGGTCAAATTCTAGTTCTAAATACTATATGCAAACCCTCAAATCTTTAGCAGATCATTATGGATTTAAATTAACTGACACTTGGATTAGTCTCTCAAAAAAACATCAAGATATCATTCTTTATGGT
>CAZNQF010000164.1:0-2456 GCA_964575125.1 uncultured bacterium | reverse complement strand
AATTCAGGGAAAATACCTTTATTAAATAGACTTTTTATAGATACGCCAGCTGTGCCTCCATATATTATAACAGGCAAACTTGGAGGAAATAATAATCCTAATGAGCCAGAAACTGTTATTAAACCCAAAGAAAATTTTTCTGAATAGCCTTCTTTAATAAGAAGAGGATATAAAATCCCTCCCAAAGCTAGAATAGTAACTCCAGAACCTCCAGTTAACGCCGTGAAAAATGAACATAATAATACTACAATAACGGGCGTTCCCCCTCTCATCCATCCAAAGGCGTGAATAAAAAAATTATATATACGTTTAGGTGCACCACTCTCTGCTAAAATATATCCACCTAATGTAAATAAAGGAATAGTTGGAAGAGTAGGTGAAACAACAATTCTATATGTTTCAGCGGAGATAGCTGCAATCGGTGTATAATCCATCCAAAAATAAATAATTGATAGCCCACCAAGAGCTAAAAATATAGGAAGACCATTATATACTGAAAATAAGATAAAAAAACTACCTACCCATAAGAACCATTGAGAATCTTGCAATCCACCTGAAAAACATACAAAATACCATCCAATTGTCATCATTAGTATAGATGCCCTGTACATTGCATTATTTCCGCTTCGTAAAATAACCTCTAAAGCAATAAAGACAAAAGCCACCGGCATTATAATCTGAGCCATCCATCGAGGTACATGAGGTGCAATATCAATGGGAAATTGAAATTCAGTTTGTATTAATTGAATACTTCCCCATATTAATGAACATAATATAATGAACGAAACAACTTTTGAAAACCATCTCCCAAAATGAAACTGGATATCAGGGGTAAACAATGGTTTACGAGTAAGAGCTAATAATTTATTCTGTCTAGTGGCAAGTACAGCTCCTAAGAATCCGGCCCAGAGCGTTAAATGCTGTATCAATATTTGAGAAGCAGGAATTGAGTTGAGCTTAAATATCCTTGCAAATATCTCATAAAATGGTAGAAATGTTATTGCAAAAAATACTGATATTGCTAAAACATCCTCACCCCACTTTAATCTATCAGAAAAATGACTTTCAAAGTTTTCTTCAGAGTTATTGTTAGTCATCTTGATTTATAATTTTTTCTTTATAAACCTTTTTTAGCTCTAATATTTCTTCAAACAATTCGGGGTTTTCCCATATATTTTGAATAGTAGGATACCATTCTTTAACGGTGGTTTTCCATATATTAATTTCTGTTTCATTTAAGTTTATAACTTTTAAATTATATTCTTTCATGACATTAATTGCTTCGTCATCCTTGTGACGCATTGTTGATTGATATAATTCCTCAAATTCTTTAGATATTTTTAATATTTCATCTCTATCATTAGAATTAATCTTGTTAAATATCCTTGAATCAATAATTATTCCACCTGTAAGCAATCCCCATTTTATATTTAGGACATTATTACAAATACTGAACATTTGCTGTGCGAGGGCAAATTGAGGGTTTGTTGCAATTGCATCAATTAAACCTGTCTGAATTCCTGGAAGCAAATCTATTGATGATAATGAAACAGATTGAAATCCCGCTTTCTTCCAAATCTCTGGGAATTTATAGTCACCCGCCCAATTAAATATTTTATGATTTCTTAAATCATCAGGAATTCTTATTGGATTTGTTGTGAACCAATTCACCCAACCTACATCATTATTCATAATCAACTCAAAACCACTATTTCGGATTCCCTCTTCAAGATCATCTTTCAATATTTCACGTATAAAATCAACTTCACCATAACAATCAAATAAAAGAGGAACAAAAAACATATAATAATCTGGGTTTAACTCAGAAAGACCTTCAGCAGTTATGGCAGCTCCATGGATTTGGCCAATTCTCATTTTTCTTATCATATCCCTCTCATCACCAATAACTCCTCCCGGATAGATCCTCAACCCAACGCGCCCCTCAGTGGCCTCCTTCCATTGTTGACCCAAATCAACCAGCATATAATACCATTCTGAGCCTTCCGGAGCTAATGTAGCAATTTTTATCATATGTTTTTTAGAGCAGTAAGCTAGAGATGATAAAAAAATAATAACTAAAAATATATTTTTTTTCATTTAATATTGCCTTATTTTGAAGTGCAACATCGCTATTATTTACATTTGTAATTGTCATTGCCTTATTTAATAACTTAATAAATTCACTTTTATTTTGTTCTTAGATTAAAACTGATTCTGCATAAACTACATATGGACTTGATGCGGTCCCACCAGATAATTTTACCGATTCTTCAAAATAAAATTTTACTTTTTTAATTTTTTCTTCTGAAATTTGGAATTCCGACATAGTATAAGAAATTAATGCAGTATAAATACTTCCTTCCTCCCAAGTACGATCAAGAGATAATGCTGTATTTAATAATAGACCTACTTGAGGTAATAATACTAAGCTTTCAGATGACCCCCTGCTTGATTTT
>CAZNQF010000163.1:1711-4317 GCA_964575125.1 uncultured bacterium | reverse complement strand
AGCAAGATCAACTTGACCAATAGCCGCGTCAGATGTTGATTCACTGTCAAGTGAATAGGTACCGCCTGTTTCTCCCATTGATGAAAGATCTATACCGCCAGATCCATCAGCCTGCAGTCCAATTTCATTTGATTCTGATGTTGCCATTTGAACAGCTAACACATCAGCGGCATCTGCACCAACGTGAAAGGAAAATGTTTCACCAAAGATATTTTTACCATTCCACTTAGCTTGATTTTGGATATCATCTATCTCAGTTAACAACTCTTTAACCTGATTACGAATCGCACCTCTCTGCTCGTCATTCAAGCTTGAATCGGCTGACTGTACCGTTTTGTTTTTGATTGTAAGAAGAACGTCCATTTGAGCTTGATAATTACCTTCACCGATGGCAAGAATGCTCTTTCCATTCCGCACATTGCTTAAGGCTGCTCTTAATCCAAGGGATCTTGCTTCTAGTGATCGAGAAATTGAGTAGCCAGCTGTATCATCTTTAGCTGTATTGATACGCTTTCCAGATGCAAGCCTGGCTTGATGAATAGCAATATCATTATTTGTTCTGTTTAGCGAATTTAACGCTGTTAATGCAGGTGTATTCGCATGTATTTTGAAAAGACTCATTTTAAACCTCCGTGCTTAATATTATTAATGACATCCTTGTCATTGAGTCGCTTGTAATTAATACAGGTAAAATAATTTAATAATAATCTTACCTCTTTGTCTGTGAGCTTATCGGCTCAGTTAAAATATCGGCAAGAAAACAATAAACTTTAATAAAATTGAATAATAATAATAATAAATAATATGTATTGACTATATTTACTATATATTAATCATTAATCAATGAAGATGATGAGGATTTACCTTAATTAATTAATAAAAGATATAAATGAGTATATTTAATTATCTTTTATTAAAATTTAATAATAAATATAAAGATTAACTGATTTAACTTAATTTGTTCAGTTCTATAATATATTTTTCTGCTTCTGTCATATTGCCACTCTTTGCATAAAGTGCGGAAATACGCCTTAATATCAAACTATTAATTGTTTTATTTTTATACAAATTTAAATAGAGACCTAGCGCACTATTCAATTGGCTATTCTTAATAAATGCTTGCCCTAAAATATCATATTCTTCAATAGTAACATCCATATTGTTTTTAACATATTTATTTAAAATTTTTATGAATGAGTCTAATTCAAGTTTTTCTATGGGTATATTTATAATTTTTTGAATCAGAGGTTTCGTTATCAAAGAATCACTCAATTGTTTATAACACTGTAGTGCTTTTAAATTATCTTCTGTTTTTATATACATGTCCCCCATTGCTTTCACTATACGGTCCTCAGATATTAAAATATCATCTCTTACTTTATTGGACCCCGATTTTAGCTTTTTAGTGTTATCCAATAGTACTTTTAAATGTATAATTGCTTTGCTATAATCTCTCTGATTCTCTGCGCATTTAAACAACATATAATAGGCACCAGATTGTTGTGGATTTAATTCAATTGATTTCTTACAATAATACTCAGCTTTGTCCCAATTATCTATCAAAGAGTATGTCTGCGCCAATACATTAAATGTATTGGTAGTTAGTGAAGGTCCTAAATCATGGGAATCAATCGCTAACTTGAAAAAGTTGATAGCATTTTGAAATTGCTTTAAACCAGAATAATTTTGTGCCAAAGTATAGTATGAATATCCCACGGGGTTCTCATTAGCCATTTTTTCTAATAGCGGTAAATTTCTTAACCATTTTTTTTTATAATCCTCTTCAGACAAATTGTACCCACTGTGAATCAAATTAATTTGTGATAATTTTTCTTTAATCCCCAAATTAGCTGTTGAAGGAGTTATCTGTTCGTGAATCCGATTTGAGAAATTAATCCCAATCCCATTTGGGAATAATCGGTGTGCAGCAGAGTATGTCACCTTATTATCATACTCATTAAAACTGCTGATTCTCACACTATAAAAATAATCCTTTTGAGGATTATTGGTAATCTTTTTTATTAGAGGAACAGATAGGGGGTCCATCACTTCATCAGCGTCCGTCCATAAAATCCACTCACCTGTAGCATACTTAATTGACTCATTCATAGCTTTCGCAAAGTGGTCGCACCAATCAAAATGATAGATTTCACAACCAAACTCTTCTGCAATATGGACAGTTTTATCATTAGAGCCTGTGTCAACTAAAACTATTTGGTCTACATACTCTTTAATACTGGAGAGGCATTTATGAAGTTTTTTTTCTTCATTTTTGACTATCATGCACAAAGAAATTGAGCCTTTCAATTGAGCAACCTCAGTAATTCGTGAGCAGCTTCCATTCTTCCCTGCTTCGCGTGAATTCCTGCTAAGGATCTTATGGTAAATGTATTCCTATGATCTCCATCATATAGGGATTGAAATACAGACAGTGCATTTACATAATCCTGTTTGGCTAAATACAAAAATCCAACTATTTCATATAAGGTTTTCCAGTATTGGCCAGTTTTACCGTTTTTCATTATCCATTTTATGAATAGTTCTGTATCATGTTTTTCCCAACCTGAAAATATTTGACCCATATCCTGAAGACCATTGCATGATTT
>CAZNQF010000163.1:0-1661 GCA_964575125.1 uncultured bacterium | reverse complement strand
CATTATCAGTATTTATGGTTTTTGATGTTTTTTACATAATTTGAAGATTATCAAACCTATTCCTTGCTGAATCATATTTTTTTTCCTTCAAATCAATATTCGCCAATAAATAATTTGAATCAAATTGTATCGAACCTGTTCTAAGGGAATGGCGAGCGTGCTCCTTTGCTTGACCCATGTTATTTTCTGAAAAATAAATTTTAGATAGAGTACTGTGAGCATTGGCTAATAATTTAGAATCTTTTGGGCTGGAATTGATATATTCTGTAAAATGATAAATTGCCTTATCTTTTGTAAGCGTATCACCTGAAAAATGCTGAGCTAATAAGAACTGATAGAATGGTTGATCAGGGTTTTCTGATACCATTTTTTTTAGTAGAGGGAGGTTCCTATTTCTTTTTTTATCCTGATCAAAAACATTTTCGTCATAGCCAAAATGATTAATGAAAATATTAGATTTAACAATTCTTGCTTTTTGGGATTTCAAACTAAAGGACACCTGCTCATGTATAATATTTTGAAAAACTATATCGTGATGGTTAGAAAAAAGCCGATATGCATTTCCATAGGATATCTTGTCAGATACAAAATTTCGGATAATAACATCTACACCTATTGGATGGCCAGATAAATCACAAATTGTCCTCAGCTCTTGCTTTGAATTCTCATCTAATTGCTCGTCACCATCCAACCATAGAATCCACTCTCCCCTAGCATGTTTAATAGATTCATTTCTGGCAGCAGAAAAATCATCGCACCACTTAAAATGGCGAACAATTGCTCCACTGTTTTTTGCAATAGAAACGGTATTATCAGTTGAACCCGTATCCAAAATCAATATTTCATTAGCTACATCCTGAACGCTATCTAAACATGCCGACAAATTTTTCTCCTCATTTTTAACTATCATACAGAGAGATAATTTTTTATTGAGAACCTTTGTCATATTAATATTGATATATATAAATTATTTTGATAAAGATTTAATGTTATAAATAAATGTTATAATAGTAATACCCTAAAGACAGCAAAACTTAGCATGTCTATCATCGGTAAATGGTAAATTGAACGCACTTACCGATGATTTTAAATGGCGGGAACGCCTGGGAATCGAACCCAGCTCCCGATTTATCGTCAGGACAGCGGTGTTGAAGACCGTGGCAGGCACCAGCCGTACAATCATTCCCTTTAATACTCTTTCAATATTTGATAACTCAAACCAAATTGAAATTTTAATTTTTCCGCCTTCTCTATTGAGGTTTTTTTTGTTAAAAATGGCCCCACCCGTACCCCAAACAATTTTCCTTTTTTTGAATATAATACTTTGATGTAAGCTGAAGACCCCTTTTTTAACAATTTTTCTCTCAACTTTTCTGCATTACTTTTTACTCCAAATGCCCCGACCTGAATATACCAATTTCCTTTCCTAAAAGGATTCTGTTTGAATTGACCCTCAAGTTTTTCTTTTCCAATTGTATTAAATTTAATTCCTTTTATCGATTGAGGAATGTACCCTATCTCATTTCTTAAAAATTTAATCTGAGAATATTTTTTTACAAATTCATCCATAATTTTTTGAGCTTTTTCAAGCTCTCCTATTGCATCCATACTTCTAATCATCATACCCACAATTCTAGATAAATCTTTCGAATTAGGATAGG
>CAZNQF010000162.1:0-4330 GCA_964575125.1 uncultured bacterium | reverse complement strand
AAGGTTAAATGTTTAATGGGTTTATTGATCTGCTTACTATGAAAGCTATTTTGTACAATGAAACTACATAAGGCGCAAGGGTTGAGTTTGGTGAAATACCAAATGATTTATTAGAAGATGCAGAGAAATGGAGACATCATTTGATTGAAGAAGCTGCAACATATGATGATGGTTTAATGGAAAAATATTTAGCCGATGAGGAGATTTCGATTGATGAAATTAAGATGGCTATTAGGAAGGGGTGCATAGATAACACGTTTATTCCTGTGTTTTGTGGTTCTGCCTTTAAAAATAAGGGAGTTCAAAGACTTTTGGATGCAGTTATAGATTTTTTGCCTTCGCCTGAAGATGTAGATGAAGTTCAGGGTTTTGATGATAAAGATTCTGATATTGCTTTGATAAGGAAGCCGTTAGTTTCGGAGCCATTCAGTGCTTTGGCATTTAAAATTATGACAGACCCCTATGTAGGGAGGTTAACTTACTTGCGAGTATATTCTGGCGAATTGGAAAAAGGCTCATATGTCTATAACTCTAATACAGGTAAAAGAGAAAGAATAAGTAGGTTAATGTTAATGCATGCTAATAAGCGGGAGGATATAGATAAGATACAGGCAGGTGAAATTGTTGCTGCTGTTGGTTTAAAAAAGACAAACACCGGTCATACGCTTTGTGATGAAAAGGAGCCAATTATTTTAGAGATGATGGAGTTCCCTGAGCCTGTCATTGAGGTAGCTGTTGAACCTGTAAGTAAGTCAGATCAAGATGCTCTGTCCAGCGCATTAATCATGTTAGCTGAAGAAGATCCTCCGTTCCGAGTTTCAAATAATGAAGAAACTGGGCAGACAATTATAGCGGGGATGGGCGAATTGCATTTGGAGATTCTTGTTGATAGGATGATGAGAGAATTTAAGGTAAAGGCAAATGTTGGAAAGCCTCAGGTTACATATATTGAGAGTATTACCAAGAGTGTAGCGGATGTTGAGGCAAAGTTTGTTAGGCAATCTGGTGGAAGGGGCCAGTATGGTCATGTAGTAATTAATCTTGAGCCGAATGAGCCAGGTAAAGGATATCATTTTGAGAATAAAATTGTAGGGGGGGTAATCCCACGCGAATATATTTCTGCAGTAGATAAAGGAATTCAGGAGGGATTAAAAAATGGTATATTAGCGGGATTTCCGATAGAAGATGTAAGGGTTGAGTTAATTTTTGGTTCCTACCATGATGTTGATTCGTCAGAAATTGCATTTAAGATTGCAGGATCAATGGCTGTAAAGGAAGCATGTAAAAAAGCAAATCCTGTGCTTAAAGAGCCTATTATGAAAGTTGAGGTGACTACACCAGATGAATATCTTGGTGACGTTGTTGGTGATTTAAATTCTCGTAGAGGAAAGATTGAAAGTATGAATCCAAGAAAAAACCTTCAGATAGTTAACGCAAATGTGCCTTTAAGTAAAATGTTTGGTTATGCCACCTCCTTGCGGTCCCTTACTCAAGGAAGGGCGGTATTTCATATGGATTTTTCAGTTTTTATGCAAGTTCCTGCTAGTATTCAGCAAGAAATAATTGAAAATGTAGTTGGACTTATAAAAGTTTAAGATTACAAGGAGTAATTATGTCAAAGGAAAAATTTGAAAGAACGAAACCCCATGTTAACATAGGTACGATAGGGCATGTTGATCATGGTAAGACAACATTAACAGCAGCTGTTACGTTAACTCAGTCTGCTAGGGGGTATGCAGAAGTGCGTACATTTGATTCGATTGATAATGCCCCGGAGGAACGAGAAAGAGGTATAACTATTCAGACGGCTCACGTTGAATATGAGACTGAGAATCGTCATTATGCTCATGTTGATTGTCCTGGCCACGCAGATTATATAAAAAATATGATTACGGGAGCGGCTCAGATGGATGGAGGTGTATTAGTTGTGAGTGCGGCAGATGGTCCTATGCCTCAGACCAGGGAGCATGTTTTGTTGGCCCGTCAGGTAAATGTTCCTAGTTTGGTGGTATTTATGAATAAGACCGATCAGGTAGATGATCCAGAGCTGATTGATTTAGTAGAGATGGAGTTGAGAGATTTATTGAATGAATATGATTTTCCTGGTGATGACACGCCAATCATAAAGGGTAGTGCATTGAATGCGTTGAATAATCCTACAGATGAGGAAGCCACAAAATGTATTGTTGAGTTGATGGACGCTTGTGACAGTTTTATTCCTGAGCCTGTTAGAGATATAGACAAGGCATTTTTGATGCCGGTTGAGGATGTGTTTAGCATAACGGGTCGTGGTACGGTGGGTACTGGTCGTATTGAGAGTGGAATAGTAAAGGTAGGTGATGAGGTTGAGATCCTTGGACTAGGATTGGACAAGAAGAGCGTATGTACGGGAGTGGAAATGTTTCGCAAGTTATTGGATGAAGGAAGAGCTGGAGACAATGCAGGGTTATTGTTGCGTGGTGTAGACAAAGAAGACTTAAAGCGTGGTCAGGTATTGGCTAAGCCCGGCAGCATTACACCTCATACAAATTTTAAGGCAAATGTGTATGTGTTAAAGAAAGAAGAAGGTGGGCGCCATACTCCATTTTTTAATGGATACAGGCCGCAATTTTATTTTAGAACTACAGATGTGACAGGTGTGTGTACGCTTCCAGATGGTATGGAGATGGTCATGCCTGGTGATAACGTAGAGATGGATGTAGTATTGATTACTCCTATAGCAATGGATAAGGAGTTGCGTTTCGCCATTCGTGAAGGGGGTCATACTGTAGGCGCGGGAGTTGTAACGAGTATAAGTGAGTAAATAATTATGGCGAATCAAACCATACGAATTAGTTTAAAGGCATACGATCATACTCTTTTGGATAAGTCTACAGAGAAAATTGTAAAAACTGCGAAATCTACGGGAGCAGTGATATCGGGCCCTATACCTCTTCCGACACGTAGAACGATTTATACGGTATTAAGATCACCGCACGTTGATAAAAAATCAAGAGAACAATTTCAAACAAAAATACATAAAAGATTGGTAGATATCTTAAATAGTACACCCAAAACAGTTGAATCGTTAATGAAGCTTGATTTGCCTGCTGGTGTTGACATTGAAATAAAAGTTTAATTATGCGTGGATTAATTGGAAAAAAAATTGGGATGAGTCAAATCTATAATGAAGAAGGTAATTTGATTCCTGTTACAATAGTAGAGCTTGGACCCTGTAAGGTGACACAGGTTAAATCAATTGAAACCGATGGATATAATGCAGTGCAGCTTGGGTTTTCTCAAAAAAAATCAAATCGTACAACAAAGCCTTTGGCTGGCCATTATAAAAAGGCGGGTGTGTTGCCTCAATTGTGGGTTCAAGAATTTGATATAGAGGAAGGATATGATTATAAAGCTGGTCAAGAATTCAATGTTTCAATTTTTAACGAAGGAGATTTGGTTGACGTTTCTGGTGTTTCAAAAGGTAGAGGTTTCGCGGGGGTTATAAAAAGGCATAATTTTCAAAGACAACCAGAAACACATGGCCAAACCGAATATTTACGTCATCCAGGTTCTATAGGGCAGGCCTCTGATCCATCCAGAGTTTTTAAGGGAATGAGAATGGCAGGAAGATACGGAGGGAAAAAATCATCTGTTAAAAATCTGGAAGTGGTAAAGGTTGATTTAGAAAATAATTTATTATATTTAAAAGGTGCTGTTCCGGGCGCTAATAAAAATAGGATTTCTGTTTCAAAGTAATGAACATTTATACAAAGAAAATAGATGGTTCTAAAGGTCCTGCCGTGAAGGTAAGCGATGCCGTGTTTAAGGTTAAGCCAAATGAATCTGTTGTCCATCAAGCAATAGTGACAGAGTTACATAATCAAAGGCAGGGAACACATTCTTCAAAATCAAGAGGAATGGTCAATGGTGGTGGAAGAAAGCCATGGAGGCAAAAAGGTAGGGGAGTTGCTCGCGCTGGAACAATTAGGTCTCCACTATGGAAAGGTGGTGGTACAGTTTTTGGGCCTGAGCCTCATCCCTATAAAAAAAGAATGCCAAAAAAAATGAAGCAATTAGCAAGAAAAAGTGTTTTAAGTTTTAAAGCAAAAGAAAATAATTTAATTATTGTGGATGAATTAAACATTTCGCAGCCAAAAACGGCAGAGTTTAATTCTCTGTTAAGCTCTTTGAAATTAAATGATAAAAAAGTGTTGGTATTGGCAGGAAAGCTTACGAAAAACCTTAGACTGTCTATCAGAAATTTGCCAAATGTTTCAATTGTGAATGCTGAGGCAGCATCTACATATGAATTGCTAAATCATGATATTTTACTTTTTGATAAAGAAGG
>CAZNQF010000161.1:3524-4391 GCA_964575125.1 uncultured bacterium | reverse complement strand
ATCTATGGATTGATTTTTAGCAACTATTAAACCAGCTGATATTACAACCCAAACCTAAGCGAGAGATTTTTTGAGTTATGCTGTTGAAATAAATTTTTCGCAAAAATTTAACCTATCTCTTAGCATTGACCCAGAGCTAGAAATCAAAACAGATAATATATCCACTCCAACATTAGATACAGATTCGGGATTGCCAAGATTTATTTATGGAGATACGCTATCACTTGTATCAAATGGCATTCACTTTGTTAAGCCCGTAAGAAGCAGTATTGGATTTTCATTTTTAACTCACGGTAGTACGCCTGTTTTGATCACAGGTGACTGTTCTCTAGCAGATGGCTATTCAATAACATTGAACGATAGCATAGATTATTTTATGAAAAATACTACTTCGCTAAGAATGGGCTTTGAGTATATAACATTATCAAAGGTGCCCATCAGAGTTGGATTAGTTTATAAGCAATCACCTTTTTAGGTGATTGACCCAAGCACTGAGATAACAGTTGGTTCCAGTAAAACATTTGGAAAACTAATAGTTGATTTTGGATTGGGCTTTAGCTCAGCTCAATACAGCTATCCCGATTTATTTCCAGTAGATGGTGATATAAGACCAACTCTTGATACCGTAACTGAATCTACCTTTAACTATATTTTTTCGATTAAATATACACTTTAGTCTATGAACAAAAAAATCGTTCGATTTGAGTTCTTCATTATCTTAATACTTAAGACTACTATATTTAGCTTTGTTGGTGCCAGTGAAGGAAACAAAATAGTTCACCTAATCACTACAAATGATCTTCATGGGAAGATCGTTGGGCAAAAAGCTACCTTTATGAATCCTGAGTTCCCTCCTGATATATTAGA
>CAZNQF010000161.1:0-3474 GCA_964575125.1 uncultured bacterium | reverse complement strand
TATTTTGTTGGATGGGGGAAATTATTTTCAGGGACACCCATTTGGTATGGCAGATAGTGGGAAAACGATGGTTGATTGGATGAACCAAATGCAGTATGATGCTCTTGTGCCGGGAAGCTATGATTTTATTGGTGGAACAGAAAATCTAAATAAGTTAGCATCATCATCGGAGTTCCCATTTATAATAGCAAATTTGGAAACAAATAATTATTTCACTAAAATAAAACCATACACAATAGTGACTGTATCAGGGACTCAAATTGGTATAATAGGAATCATTTCACAAAAATTAAACGAAACAGTGCTAGAACAAAATAGGAAAGGATTATCAATAACATCTGAAATAGATGCGCTAGACTATTGGGTCCCAATTATGAAAAATGAGGGTGCAGAAGTTATTATAGCTCTAACAAGTTTGGGAATTCCGTGGGACAGAGAACAAGTTTATCAAGATTTTTTGGATTCACTGTCCATAGGTAATACTACAGAAAATGTAATAATTAATGCTTTGGAATTAGGTTACTATGCAAAGGGAGTTGACTTTATTGTTTCAGGAGGTGTAAGCAAGGGTTATCCTGATGTCTGGTATGATCCACATAGCCATGTATTTATATCACAAAATTATGGAAACGGGACAGAGTTTGGTCATATTATTCTTAAAATTGATAATTATTCAAATCGGTTTATTGGTTTTGAAACAGCGGTGGATGGTAGAGTTGGACAAACTATGTTAGCAGATGATTTTATTCCTGAGTCAAAGATGAGTCAGTGGATTCAGACTCACCTAAGTTGGTCGTTAGAGAAAGTTTACGAAGCTCCGCCGTGGAAACCTATATTTGAACTAGAAAAGGATTGTGAAGAAACATCCAATTTGATAGAAATGAAAAGTCCTATGGATGTAAACAAGCAGGATGAAATTGAAATTATAACATGGAACACAGAATTTTTCCCAACCCACAGAGATTCCACACTTCCTGTATTGGCAAAAATAATTTCTAATTTGAATGCAGACATAATTGCATTTCAGGAGATTCGTTTTACGGGCTATTTTAGCGGTCTAATGGAACTTCTTCCCAAATATGATTTTATTGTATCTCAGCAGTCATCATTTATGGACCAAGCAATTATTTACAAGAGAGAGACCTTTACATTAGTAAATCAATCCGAATTATTTGCTGAAGATGATTATAATTTTGCAGGTAGGCCTCCCCTAAGAGGAGATTTTCAGTACAAATGTGGTGATAAATTATTGAATTTTTCTGTGATTAACTTACATATGAAATGCTGTGACTCTGGTTTAAAGAGAAGGCAGAACGCAGTAAAGATGCTATATAACTATTTATCAAATGAAATAGAAAGTGGTTTTAAAAATTTTATTGTTTTAGGAGATTGGAATGATGATCTTAAAGATAAAGAACAAGAACATTGTTTTCATCCATTTCAGAATGATGACAGATTTTATTTTGTAAATGAGCCCTTGGTCTATGATGTCTCCAATGCAACCTATCCAAAGGAACCTTATGTAAGCTATCTAGACCATATTTTAGTAACCAAACACATGATTCCAAAGTTCTCTGCCTCTAGAACAGAAACATTATTTATTGAAGACTATATGGGTGGATTTTCAAAATATGAACGATATATATCTGACCACAGACCCGTCATGCTCGGTTTTGTTCCGTTTCATTAAGATTAAATTTTCTTATTTCCTATTATTCTGGTTTTCTCTCTTTTTCTCTTGTGCGGTAAATAACGAGAAGGAGATGGTGGAGACTTCTCAATTTGATGGGCTCTCATTTGGAACAGAAAATACCTTTGAAATAATGACTTGGAATTTGGAGGAATTTCCTAAAGCAGATAATCGAACGGTAGCGATTGGAGCAGAGATCATTACAGAATTGAGTTGTGATGTTAATGCCATTCAAGAAATCAGTTCTGAATTTTATTTTAATTTACTTGTTGAGGAGTGTAATAGATTAGATAACAATAATAATTGGGAAGGTATAAAATCTTCTAGCTGGAGCTATGGTTTGGGATTTATTTATAAATCAGATAGGATAACAATTGAATCTGTTTATGAGATTTTTTATGATGAAAATCGTGCCTTCCCTAGAGAGCCTTTTGTTTTAGAAGGTAGTATTGAAGGTGATTCATTTGTATTTATAAATAATCATTTAAAATGTTGTGGAAACAGTTATATCGATAGCATTGATATTGATATGGATGGCAAAATGGACATACCTGATGAAGATGATGATGAGGCTAGGAGGCAACTAGCTTCCATACTTCTGGAGCAATATATCATTGAAAATTATACTGAGAAAAAGGTAATTGTGGTTGGAGATTTGAATGATGATATTCATGAATCTAGGACTTCCAATGTGTTTTGGAACTTTATTGAAAATTCTGAACAATTCAAGTTTGTTGATATGGAATTAGCAATTAACGGCGAGAATGGTTTTCAGTGGGGACATTGGTCTTATCCTACCTGGCCCAGTCACATAGATCACATTCTCATCAATGAAAACTTATTTAATGAGTTTGAAAATAATAATTCAATGGTTATAACAGTTCGGTTAGAGGATTATTTCTCAAATGGATGGGCTGACTACGAAGAAGATATATCTGACCACAGACCTGTTGCGTGGAGGTTCCAATTTTAGCCGTTATCTATTGCTTAATATAAATACCTTTTTTACATTTCCTGCCCTGCTTTTTTAAAAAGCTACGGTGTTCCTAATGAAAAAACTATTTTATAGATGAGGATTGGTGTCTCTAGATTTTATAATTGGATTTTAATTTTATTAATTATTTCCTTATCAGTTTCTCAAACATCTCCAGACATATTCGATAAGGTCACAACTGTAGGACAACTGGGAATGACTGTCACCAATTTTGGAGTGCTTGGAAATGGATGGAATAAAATAAATGGTCGAATTCTACCATCCTGTCAGTATAAACAACATACTACAATTCAACGTGAACAAATAGAACATTTTTCATATGCAGGGCTATGGATTGGTGGAAAAATAAATGGAATTCCTAGAGTTTCTACGGCAATTGTGGATGGGGTGTTTGAGTCTGGTGATGAAGGGTTTGAGTTCTTTGCAGATTCACCAGTTGATATTAGGTCTTCAATAAGTTCAACATCTCAAGATTCTATGGCTCAGTTTTATTCTCCTTTTGCGGTATCTCATCAAGATTTCCTTATGAATTTTACAGATTATGGTTCAAATCCTGGGGACAACAATAATATAACAAATCATACGCCACTGGGAATCGATATTCATTTGGAGACCTATGCATGGAATTTTTCATTTGCTGATGCTTTTGTGATTCTAAATTATACTATCACAAATCAATCCGATGAAACCATTGAAGACCTATTTGCAGGGCTATGGATGGATGCCTCAGTTGCAAATATGAATTACACCAATAAATATGAGCCTGGAGGTGGGTTTACATGGTATGATA
>CAZNQF010000160.1:0-4429 GCA_964575125.1 uncultured bacterium | reverse complement strand
AATGATCTCTTAGATGACTCTGATAATGATTCCACATATATTAATTATTCAGAATTTTTTGATGTGTACAGTAACACTCCCAGATTAAAATATAATTTTTCATTGACACTTTTTGACCTCTATTTTAATAATTTAGATTTGAACCTATCTGTAAGTGGAAAATCTTCTTATGAATTTTTAAGTGGTGCCTATAAGGCTACCAAAGAGGGAGAAGAAAATCCAGAACTTTATTTTGAAGGAAGCAGTTTTCATATTAATAAGGGCCCCATTGGTGGAGATATGTTTTTTAATATAAATCTACTTTATTCCTTAAATAATAGTTTCAAGGTTGGTTTAGGTATAAATAATGTATTGGAGGCTGAGAGTGTATCCTTTCCTCTCACTCCTAAAATCCCTCGATCCTTTTACTTGGATATAGGTTACGAATTTTAATTAGACCTTATTAATATTCCTCATACTCGAAAGTAAATTTTTTAACAGGGATTTCCTGCATTTCACCGAACTTGTATTCATAAGAATAAACTACATATTCGTAGTTTCTCTTATCGCTGTAACTATACACAAATTTTTGTTTTAACTTTTCACTAGAATCATAAAAAGACGCTTCAGTTGGTTTGCCATCGGAATCATAATTTCTAACCCACTTGCTATAGTCTTTTAAATAAAGGTCATCTGAGCTGAGGGGTGCTAAATTACCATCTGGGTCGTACATAGACCAGGCAATGTGGTTTCCAATCGAATCAAATTTAGAAACGGATTGAGATGTTAATGTGCCTTCTGAATCATATTTTATTTCTTCTGTAATATTACCATTTACATCATATCTACTTGTTAGTTTTGATTTCATTAAACCAAATTTTGATGTTTCTGATAAATTGCCGAAATTGTCGTATTTGAAGGTGATCTTAGATTTTAATAATCTGTCTGAATCATACTTTGTTTCTTCCACTACCTTTCCCATAGAATTATATTTTAAAAATATATAATTTTTCTTTGTATATAATTTCCATCCATCTGAATCATATTTTGATTCTTCAATCATATTACCAGTTCCATCATATTTATATTTTACGTTCCACTGAAGAGAACCATTAGCTTTGTAGTCATTCTTTTCAATCCTATCACCATTTGAATTATATTTGTATGTTGTTTTTACTTTTAGCTTTCCCTCAAGGGTATATGTTGATTCATCGACCAAATAACCTTCTTTGTCATACTTATACTGAATTTTTTCCTTCCCCGGAATTTCTTTCCACTCACCGAAAGTCTCTTGAAAATCATATTCTTGTCTAATCTCTGACTTTATCCCTTTTATAGAAAAAAGATCGCTCCTGTATTCTTGACCAATAAGAAGGCAGAATAAAGATGTCAGCAATGATAAAATAGTCAGTTTTTTCATTTTATTTATTTATAATTACCATTTTTATTTCATATTAACTATCATGTTACTAATATTTTACCAAAATCTATGCCAAATATCCTATTTTTATTAATTTTCCTATTTTTATCACTAATTAAAGAAATACTCTCCACATATAAGATAGAAAGTTTTTTAGGATTTGCATTATTACTATCAAATTAATCCTAAAGATCTCTAAAAAATACCTGAATATCAAGCCTCAGCCATGTATCAATCCAACTTTTATCGTTGAGTCGTCCAAATAGTAACTTCCCAGCATCCATCAAATTAGATAGTACTTCATTTTTTTCCTTTGGTACATATCCAAGTTTTTCACCTTCCTCCGTTAGGATTAATATTGCCTTATCATCATTTTTATTCTTTGGTTCCCGTTTGAGTATGAGAAGTTGACTCTTTATAAGTTTGGGTTCAATATAGTCCAAATCTAAAAATGTAGTTCCAGCTATATGACAGCTCAAAAGTTCAACCTCCTGAACGAATGGTTTTGGCAAACCTTTTTTATCTAGAGAATTTTTAACAATCTCTAAATATTTTGAATCAATTTTAATAATGGATTGAGCCATCAATTGATACCTGATTTTCTGCTTATTAAAAATAATTCTATTAAGTTTTCATAGTATATCTGCCTCTCCATGCTCCGGTCTATTTCGTCCTGAATTTCTTTGATTCTATCATCTATCCATTTATTATCAGCAAGCTTATTAATTAAATTAAATGGAAATGTCTTTTCCAATTTATTAATTTTATTAATTATCCTTTGAATTTGCTTAGCTAGTTGTTTTTTTTGTTTTCGCAATAAATCATCTGATGATGGTAGCTCTGTTGATTTGTGCTGAATATCTACGAGAATAGCAAGGCTACGCAGTTCACTTAAATCTCCTAACTTATATGCAAGCTGTACCCTGTGCCATAGGTTTTTATCATCATATTTTTGGTTTGGATTTAAATCAGGGTGGAGTTTAAAAACTATCTTACGATAGAGTTTAATAAACTCCTTATTTTCCTTATCGCTCATCAGATTATCTAGACGTTGTTCTGCTTCCTTTATTTTTTGATACTGTTCCTCAATTTTCTCAAACCATTCTCTAAATTCATCGTCCAACTTTTTTTCAATTTCATCTTTATCAATATTCTCCTGACGATTAACAGATGCCTGTAACAGCTCTAACTGTCGCTTACATCTTCGAGTATTTATCTCTGTTTCCATCTGTTCCAGTTCTTTATAGCCAACTAATTTTTGATATTCTGCCTCCAGATTAGGCCGCACATTATTTAGCATCTCCTCATGCTCCAGAATTATTTTGGCTAACTCCTTTTCTAGAACTAGGATCTCATCCTGTAGCTTGATTATTTCAGGCGATAATTGAAGGTCATGTACCATTATTTAATTTTTTGTTGTGAGTTTAGTTAATGATACCATATTAAACACTAACGGTATAAGTAAAAGGTGGTTCAATGGCTCAAATTTACACTTGTTTGGGGTTTTTATAAAAAAACGCGATCTTTACGCATGGTTGGAGTGACAGGCCGTATATCATTAATTAAAGAGAGTGTACATCAATCGCTTAGGAGTTGTGAGTTTACCCCTTCCTCACTTATTAGTTTGGTATTAATTGTAAAGTATTTTTTAAATCAGTTTTAGCCAAATCATCTTTATAAAGATACGATTTTATAAAGCTATTTATACCAAAATTAGCAGCAGTCTTTGCTTGGTTAAGTTTCTCAGATGCTTTATCAATTTTATCGAGTTTGGAATAGGTTGCAGCGGTATAAAATAAGTTATTATTGTTAGCTACTTTTACTTTACTAAGACTCTCTAGCGCTGAATCATAATTTTCTAACCAATAATTACAAATACCTTCATCCTGGAAAAGGATATCCTGATAAAATGGATCAATCCTCATTGCCCTTTGGACTTCAGATAGAGCTTTCTCATTTTCTCCATGCAATAAGTATTGAAGCATACCTTTCGATGATATAAATATCACTAGGGCATAGATATCTCTTTTTTTGTATATGATATTTAGCCATATCATAATCCTTTTTTATAAAGAGGTAGGTATAAATTAATTTGTAGATAGATGAATATTACTTTTCTTTTAATATTCTTGCTAGCGACTTACTAATAATGTATAAAACTATGGATATTATTACATCATACAAAGGAAGTGCAGTTGGAAAGCCATAGTTCCACAAAATTACACCAACAAGCCAAAAACAAAATATTATTCCTGAATTTGATGGCCATTTCACAGGCCCCAATTTACTCCATCCCCATTTTTTTTACAAAGAGATGGGAAACTAAAAACCCCACGATTGTGGGGCTTTTAGAATCTCATATAGTTTAAATCTATTTATTTGCACAGCATGCTTTAACGCAATCTGCACCGCAAACCTGCTTAACATTCTGTTTTGCACAAGATGAAACCTGCCCTGACTGTTTTGCACAAGAAGTTGAACGACTTTTCTTACAGCATGTAACACTAATTACACCATACGTAAATACAGCTAAAAATAGAAACTTCCACAATAAATTCAATTTATCTTTTAATTCCATTATCTTTTCCTTTAATTAATCATTATTTAATCCAAAATATACAAAATTATTTTAGAATCGGTTTCAAGATTTTTACCTCATCCCCACTTTTTTACGAAGAGGTGGAATATTAGTTGAATGGATTTGGATAATTTTCATATAACCTATGACAAACTGTAAACATACCATTATCTATACATCCATCCTGACCATCGAGAACTTTCATTGAATATTTGAATACCTGAATACCAGTAGTAGAGTTTTGAGGTGAAAAATAATAATCGTAAAAACCTACTAAGGTAGCAGTCCATTCTTCAATAATAGTTCCATCTAAATATTCTATTTTAAATTCTACATTTCCTGAATATGCAATGTCATATCTAATATTAGTTGATGCTCTTTGTTGCATAGAATAATTACCATCTGGGGGAGAATTGCAAATTTCCCCATACCCATAAATAAAAGTATCATTG
>CAZNQF010000159.1:0-4436 GCA_964575125.1 uncultured bacterium | reverse complement strand
TCCTTACCAAAAGTATCATAAATCCATTTTGAATAATCATCATTATGGCTTTTAAATTGAAATGATATAATCTCAGGAACATCATACGAATGAAGAGATCTTATAATTTTGGAAACAGATGAAACATTGTTAGTCAGAGTTTTAATCCATAAAATATATTCTCTTGAATTTTCAATATTATTTTTCCATCTATATATGGAAGAATTAGGTCCAATAATATTTACACAAGCTGCGATATTATTTTGAACTAAATAATTGGATATCTTCTCAGCTAGCTCAATTGAATCTACCGTAGTAATAACGATGGAGAAAGCTTGAGTATTTGATTCAGTCAAATTTTTTACTCTTTATTGTTTTAATATTGGATACTGTTTAATCACTTTTTTAATATAAGCCCTATTTTAAGGGTGAAACTTAGATTTTATTAATGAAATATTCCCATATCATTTGTCATTACAGTGAAATTGGCCTTAAAGGTCGTAATAGGCCTTATTTTGTTAAGATTTTAAGAGATAACATTAAATTAACTGTAAACAAAATTGATAAATGTCCGATAGAAAAAATTCAAATAATTCATGATCGCATTTTAATTATTTTATCTGACTATAATGATATTACACTTCAACAGATAAAGAAATCACTATCAAATATTTTTGGGATTGCATACTTCTGTCCTGCAATTAAAATAAATGATGGACTAGATTCTATAAAAACAAATGCTTTGTCTATTCTTAAAGAGGAATCCTTTGAATCATTCAGAATAACTGCAAGGATGTCCACACCTTCTACCCTATCAAAAATGTATGTCCATGAAAAAGTAGGTGAGTATATACAAAAAAAATTAAAAAAATCAGATAGCTTAAAGTTTCCTGATATAAATTGCTATGTTGATTCTATTTCTGCGGGAACTTTTATTTTCACTGATAAAATTAAGGGATCAGGGGGTATGCCTGTTTCAACAGGAGGAAAAGGAATAGTTATGCTTTCGGGAGGAATTGACTCTCCGGTAGCTGCATATTATTTATTAAAAAGAGGAATGTCTCTATCATTTGTTCATTTTCATTCTATCCCTCACGTCTCTCCTGCGTCTATAGAAAAAGTAAAAGAATTAACTTTAAATTTATCTAAATATCAAAAAAAATCAAAACTTCTTTTAGTCCCTTTCTCTGAAATACAGGAGGAAATAGTGAGTAAAACCTCAGAAAAATATCGTGTTCTACTTTATAGGCGTATGATGCTGAAGATCTCAAATGAAATAGCTCATACAGAAAGAGGAAAAGCTATTATAACTGGAGAAGCGCTTGGGCAGGTTTCTTCACAAACCCTTGAAAACATAGCATCAGTGGATTGCGTTTCTTCTCTTCCAGTATTTCGTCCTCTAATTGGTATGGATAAACAAGAAATTATTAATACAGGCAAGCTAATAGAAACATATGATATATCGATACGTCCGCATGAAGATTGTTGCACTTTATTTCTACCGGAGAGACCAGCTACCAAATCAACTGCTATATCCCTTGAAAGAGAGGAAAATAAATTTAATTATTCTGAAATGATAAAGAATGCAATTGATAGGATAGAAATAGTTGAATTTTGATATATTTTTTTTTTATGTCCAAAATAAATTAGTGTATATTCCGCACTTATTTTTTCTTATTATTAATACTTATATCGTTTAATATCTTATATGATAATTGCCTGTCCTAAAGAAACTCATATTAATGAGAATCGAGTTGCTATTGTACCCAGCTCAGTAAAAGAATATCTCAAATCCGGATAGGATATAAGCATTGAGTCAGATGCGGGTATAAATTCATATTTTACAAATAAAGAATATTTGGACAATGGTGCCAAAATCATTTCTGACAAAAGAGAATTATTAAATAAAGCAGATATTATAGTTAAAGTCAATCCACCTACAGCTGAAGAAGCTCAATTATTAAGAAATGAATCTACATTTGTTTCTCTTTTTCAAACTTTGAAAGAAAAAGAAATTATAGATATTTTTATACAAAAAAAAATTACTGCTTTTTCAATGCATTTAATTCCTAGAACTACCTTAGCTCAAAAAATGGATGCTCTAAGCTCGCAATCTAATATTGCGGGCTATATGTCAATTTTAATGGGTTCAGCTTGTTTACCTGTATATATGCCTCTCTTAATGACCGCTGCAGGGACAATACCACCAGCAAAGGTTTTGATATTAGGAGCTGGAGTCGCGGGATTGCAGGCTATTGCGACAGCAAAGAGTTTTGTGGCACAGGTTGAAGCGTTTGATGTGAGACCTGACGTTAAAGAGCAGGTTGAAAGTTTGGGAGCTAAATTTGTTCAAGTTGAGCAAGGAAAAGATGAAGGAGTTGGCGAAGGTGGGTATGCAAAAGAAACATCAGAAGAATATAAGCAGCAACAACAAGAACTTATTAAAGATAGGATATCTAAATCTAATTTGGTTATAACCACTGCGTTAATTCCCGGTAGGCCGGCTCCAATTTTAATACCTAAAGATATGGTTGATTCTATGAAGCCCGGTTCAGTTATTATGGACCTTGCTGCTGAAAATGGTGGTAACTGTGAATTGACCGAAAAAGATAAAATTATTGATTATAATCATGTAACAATCAATGGACTTTCTAATCTTCCAACTAAGATGCCACTTCATGCTAGCCAGTTATATTCAAAGAATATTTCGAGTTTTTTAACATATTTTTTAAAAGATGGAGAGCTTAAGTTAAATCTTGATGATGAAATAATTTCAGGCTCAATGTTTACACACGAAGGTAAAATTACAAATCAAATTACCCTAAATCATTTTAATAATGAGAAATAAATGGAAATTATAAATATACTTACTGTTTTTGTTTTATCTATATTTGTTGGATTTGAAATAATCACAAAAGTTCCTCCTACTCTTCATACGCCTCTAATGTCTGGTTCTAATGCAATCTCGGGTATTGCGATTATTGGTGCAATATTAGCAACCGTAACTAGTGCTAAAGTTGGAATGTGGCTGGGATTTATTGCTGTAATATTTGCAATGATCAATGTTGTTCGAGGTTTTTTAGTTACTGATAGAATGTTAAAAATGTTTAAGAGAAAATAGTTTGAAAAATATTATTGACATATCCTATCTAATCTCAGCAGTGTGCTTTATATATGGCTTAAAAATGTTAAGCCATCCAAAGACAGCTAGAAATGGAAACAGAGTTGCATCTTTTGGTATGCTTATAGCAATTGTAGTAACTATCATTCTTGGTACCAAATTAAACTTTATGTTAATCGCAGTTGCAATGCTAATAGGATCTATAATTGGCGCATATTTTTCAATTAGGGTAGAAATGACACAAATGCCTCAGCTTGTTGCGATATTTAATGGATTTGGAGGTGGTGCCTCTGCCCTAGTTGCATCAGCAGAGTTTTTTAAAAATTTTAATGTATTAACAGCACCCCAATCTGATATATCAATTATGTTGTTGGTATCAATATCTTTAAGCTTGTTAGTGGGAACTTTGACATTTACGGGTAGCTTTATTGCTTTTGGAAAGTTACAAGGTCTTATCTCAAGTAAGCCAATTACATTCACAGGGCAACAAGTATTAAATGCCATTTTAGCAATTACAATTATTATAGCCGCATTTATGATTTCAGTTCCAGCATATGGGATGAATTCATTTTATGTTATTATTGCTTTTTCTGCCCTTTTAGGTGTTTTGCTTGTGATTCCTATAGGAGGCGCAGATATGCCAGTTGTGATCTCCCTATTGAATTCATATTCTGGTATTGCAGCGGCCATGACTGGCTTTGTTTTAGTTAGCTCAGACTATTCATCAGCGGGTAATGCTCTGATTATATGTGGTAGTTTAGTTGGCGCATCAGGAATGATACTAACCCAAATAATGTGCAAGGGTATGAATAGATCACTTTCAAATGTAATTTTTGGTGCTGTAGGTGGTGATGACGCTGGGAGTCTAAATAATGAAGGTGTAGAGCTAAATATTAAAAGCTATACCACTGAAGAAGCTGCAATGATTCTTGATTCAGCAGAAAAAATTATATTTGTACCTGGATATGGACTTGCAGTTGCTCAGGCACAACATTCTGTTCGAGAGGTAGCTGATTTTCTAGAGAATAAAGGTAAGACTGTTCTCTATGCTATTCATCCCGTTGCGGGAAGAATGCCAGGACACATGAATGTTTTGCTGGCTGAGGCAAATATCCCTTATGATAAATTAAAAGATTTAGATGAGATAAATTCTGAATTTGAAGATTGTGATGTAGCTATGGTTCTTGGTGCAAATGATGTCGTGAATCCCGCTGCAAGGCATGATACATCTAGCCCTATATATGGAATGCCTATTTTAAATGTTGACAAATCTCAAACAGTCATGATTAACAAACGTACTATGAATCCAGGTTTTGCTGGTATCCAAAATGAATTA
>CAZNQF010000158.1:0-4471 GCA_964575125.1 uncultured bacterium | reverse complement strand
CCACAATAGGTTGAAGAGGTCCACGTTTTTTTATCTCTTGGGCTGTATCAGTTCTAGAAGAAACATCCTGTTGATATGTAGTTTGAAGTTTTTGCTTCATGTCCTTGGGAACGTGTTCTCCCGGTTGCATTAGGTTCACGATAACCAATCCCAGAGAGACAGAGATGGCTGTAGTGACAATATAAACAGCAATAGTCTTGCCCCCGATGCGGGATAATTTTTTCAAATCTGCTAGCGAAGCAACACCAGTGATCAGTGAGGATAAAACAAGTGGTACCGCAATTAATTTCAACAAGTTAATAAAAATAGTTCCAAAAGGAGATATCCAGTTATGAGTGAAATCTCCCAAACCGGTAATAGATGAAATGATTCCGTAAAATAGTCCTGAGATAAGACCGATTATTATTTTCCAATGTAGTTTCATAAAGTTTCCATGTTAATTTTGAATTAATTCTATAGCTTTTTGTAAATCAGTTGTAGGTAATCGACAGGCAAAATCTTCACATATATAAATGGTTGGTTTATTTTCTTTCATGGTATGGTTTTCTATCCATGAAGCAATCTTCACAAGTGGGTCCCTTCTCTTATTTACATCTTTAAATAATATGATTCGTTGGGGAATATATAGTGATTGGAGCTCTTTCAAAACCTTATTTGTTTCCTCATTACGGCTGGCTCCTACTACTACAATTTCTTTAGAACCGTATGTGTCATACATTAGTCCCAGTATCATAGCTGTGTATCCTGAGGGTACTCGTTCCAAATCAATTGAAAATGACCTGAGAGTTTCTTCAGCCAGATTAGCCCACTTTGTATTTCCTGTCATTCTATACAATCGATTTAATACTAATACAGCAATTGAATTTCCGGATGGGATAGCTCCATCATACCCAGTTTTTGCGCGAACGATTAGTTTCTCTGAGTGGTCACTCCCAAGGAAAAATCCACCATTCTCATCATCATGAAAATCAATTTCCATGATTTCTGCTAGTTCAACAGCATTCTCCAGATATTTGAGGTTAAACCCCGCTTCATACAAATTAAGCAATCCCCAGATCATAAACGCATAGTCATCCAAATGCCCATCTAGGTCTGCATCTCCCTGTCTGTAGCGTTTCAATAGTTTTCCCTTCGAATCTTTTAGATTCTTCAGAACAAAATCTGCAGCTTTTTCTGCTGCTTTGAGATAGAAGGGCTCTTTTAAAACAGATGCCCCTTTGGATAACGCAGCAATCATAAGACCGTTCCAATCTGTAAGAATTTTATCATCTTTGAGTGGATGAATTCGTTTTTCCCTCTCCTCCATTAATTTTATTCCAGAGCTCTGAATAAATCCTTCAAGATTTTTTTCACTAAGGTTTAATTTATGAGCTAAATCTTTTAAATTAGTTTTCAGATGTAAAATATTTTTTCCATTAAACTGCCTTGTGGCTTCATCGCGAAAATTGCCTGTTTCTGTCAAATTATATGCTGCGATAAACCTATCACCATTTTCATCACCCAAAATTTGTTTTACTTCTTCAATGGACCAGATGTAAAAAATTCCCTCTTCACCTTCACTGTCCGCATCCTCTGCAGAATAAAATCCTCCCTCAGGGCTTGTCATATCTCTGAGGATATAGGTGAATATCTCACGCGAGGTTCCTGAATAAATTTTATTTCCTGTTACTTGATATGTTTCAAGAAACGCCATCGCAAGCATCGCTTGGTCATAAAGCATTTTTTCAAAATGAGGTACCAGCCACTTTCTATCTGTAGAATATCTATGAAATCCAAAACCGATGTGGTCCCAGATTCCTCCTCTACGCATGTGTTTTAATGAATTTTCAACGATTTGTAGAGCAGTCTCATTTTTTGTCTTGTTGTAATATCTGAGTAGGAAAATAAAATCTTGTGGGGATGGAAATTTAGGAGCATTTCCAAATCCACCAAATTCGTGGTCATATCTCTGTAATAATGCAGAATATCCCTCGATTAAAACAGAGTCATCTGGAAAATCTCCTTGAGTTTTTAGATTTGATTTGTTAAGATAATCTTTTATTTTAGAAATGTTTCCAGATAGTTTTTCTCGGTCCTGTTGCCAATTTCTTGCGATGGCAGGAATTAACTGAATCATTCCAGGTCGATTTCCTCTGCCCTCTTTTGGAAAATATGTTCCAGCAAAAAATGGTTCTTTATCTGGTGTCATGATGATGGTTAAGGGCCATCCACCCCGACCCGTCATAGCCTGGCATACTGACATATATACATGGTCAATCTCAGGGCGTTCTTCTCTGTCTACTTTAACCGAAATAAAAAATTTGTTCATGAGGCTTGCTACTTCTTCATCTTCAAATGATTCATGCTCCATTACATGGCACCAGTGACAGGTGGAATATCCGATTGATAGAAATATAGGTCGGTCAAGCTCTCTAGCTTTTTCAAATGCTTCTTCTCCCCAAGGATACCAATCTACAGGGTTAGTGGCATGCTGTAACAAATACGGACTTTTTTCATTTGCAAGTCGATTCATATTTGAGTGCTCCTGTTTTTTCTCATTGGGTTCTTTATAAGTAGGTAGAGTGTTTTTCTTTTCAGTACATCCATTCATTAAAAAACATAATAATAAGAGTTGAGAAATACATTTAATATACATAGTTGACATTGGAATTTGGGGTAAAACTGGGTAATTTTACAATTCAAGATGAAAATATCTACAACAAAAACCATATTAATCCCCGGTTTATTTATAATATTTATTATTTTGATCATTATGTATAATGGAAAAAAAAATAATTTAGATAATATTCGCGAGTCTTATCTTGAGTGGTATTTCAGTTCAAATCCGGTTTCAGCTACATGGATTGGTATTCACACTTATGATGGAAGACTTCCCTCTAACACTCCAAATGATTATGTAACTAGCAAAACCATTACCAAGTCGTTTTTGAATCAATTAGAACAAATAAACTCAGAGATATTAAGCAAAAATGATAAGGTGGATTTGGATTTGATGAAACATTCTTTAGAAAAAAGTTTATTTTACTTTAATGAAATTAAAAGCCATACATGGGATCCCACGGGACCAGTTTGGACCATTGGCTCTGGATATGAAACCCTTATGGGTTATGATTTTGCACCGAAAAAAGACAGAGCAATTAATCTTAATCAAAGGATAATTGCAACTACAAAATATTTAGATAATGCCAGAGGGATGTTGGAAATTATGCCAATTCCTCATTTAAAAACCGCTATCTCTCAGTGTGATGGGTTGATAAACGTGTTAGAAGATGAGTTACCACTTTTTACGGAAGGTTTGGATAACACACTTTCTGAAGATTTAATTGTTTCAGGGAATATAGCATTAGGTGCAATAGTTGATTATCAATCTTACCTAAAGGAAAAATTGGAAACCGGTCCACACAAAGATTTTCGAATAGGGGAGAAACTTTATACTCAGTTGCTTCCTTATACATTAAATGAAGGAATTTCAGCTAAGGAGGTAATGAACCGAGCCCAATCTGAATTAAAATCTGTTCAAATTGAAATGTTTGATTTGGCAATTCCTTTATTCGAAAAATATACAGGAAAAACCCCAAAATTGAATTCTCACAAGGAAATGTTAGATGTTATAGAATTTGTGTTAAACCAAATTGCCGATGACCATGTTGGACGGCATGAGGTTGTCAAAAATGCCAAAGCTACCATTGATGAATTAAATCAATTTATAATAGATAAAGATTTATTGACCTTAGATCCTTCCAAGCCTCTTGAGATACGGGAAACTCCGGAATACCAGAGAGGATTTTCAATTGCATCTCTTCAAGCTCCCGGACCGTTAGAGAATAATCTTCCTACCTTTTATAATGTTTCACCTGTTCCGGAAAATTGGTCAGATGAAAAAGCAGAGTCATTTTTGAGGGAATATAATAAGATTTCTGTAAAAATTTTATCTATTCATGAAGCGCTACCAGGTCACTATGTGCAGCTATACTATGCAAACGATAATCCATCTATTATTCGTTCCGTTTTCGGAAGCGGTGTTATGATAGAGGGGTGGGCACATTACACGGAAGGAATGATGATAGATGAAGGATTCGGAGATGGAGACCCAAGATATCGGTTGGTCCAGATGAAATGGAAACTCAGGGGTATTGCAAATGCTATCATTGATCAAAAAATTCATTCCGAAAGCATGACTGAAGAAGAAGCCATTAAGTTTATGATAAAGGAGACATTTCAGGAAGAGGCAGAGGCCTCTGCAAAGTGGAGACGTGCACAACTTTCATTTGGTCAGCTTTCTACTTATTTTGTAGGAAGTACTCTTATGTTGGATTTAAAACGTGATATTGCCAAAGATCGTGGAAATGATTTTAACTTAAAAGAATTCCATGAAGAATTATTATCTCATGGCTCGATCCCTATTCGCCTATTAAGGCAATTAATGCTGGATTAATTTAATCTTAAATATATTTAGTTAATTACTTATGAT